>NZ_DCXA01000024.1:0-8335 GCF_002328915.1 Aquabacterium sp. UBA2148 | reverse complement strand
TCTCGCGATGCCCGTGGCGGGTGGCGACGCACCCGGATCATCACCCCACCCTATCATCGAGCCCTTCCGCAGTCCCCCTCGCGCACAACATGGCCCGCCTCCAGTTCGAGCTGCCAGAGCAGTTCATCTTCTCCACCGACATCCCCATCTACATCAGCCATGTCAACCAGGGCGGTCACCTCGACAACGCCCAGTTGCTGACGCTGGTCTCCGAGGCACGCGTGCGTTTCTTTCGCTGGCTGGGCTACCCAGGCGAGATCGGCATCGAGGGCCTGACGCTCGTGGTCGGCGACATGATGGCGCAGTACAAGTCAGAGGCCTTCTACGGCGAGACCATGCAGGTCGACATGGTCCCCGATGACTTCAACAAATACGGTTTCGACCTGGTGTTTCGCCTGCAGGACAAGGCCAGCGGCCGCGAGGTGGCGCGCGGCAAGACCGGTGTGGTGTTCGTGGGCGACACCCCGGACGGCGGCAAAAAGGTGTCTCCGCTGCCCGAGGCGTTCCTGGCCAGGCTGCGCGCGCGCCAGGGCGCCGTTCACTGAGCCTCAGTCAGCGTGGAACAGGTGGCAGGGCACGCGGTCCTGCCACAGCGCCAGGCGGATCGGCATCTCGCGCACATCGTCCGACGAACAGGCGCGCTGCAACAGCTCGCGCTTGACGATGCCTGTGGTGTGGATGGCGAGGTGGCGCGTGTCGAGCAAGGCGCTCGGGGTCCAGGACAATCGCGGCACCGGCACGTTGGGCGCTTCGGGCGTCGCCGCGATCAGGCAACGGCGCCCGCCCTCGTCGGCCAGGGCTTGCACCAGCTCGACCGCCCCCGGGAACAGCGAGGCGGTGTGCCCGTCGGCACCCATGCCCAAGACCACGACGTCCACGGGCCAGCACAACCCCGACAAGCTCGCCTGCAACGCATCACAGGCGGCGTCCAGTTGATCAGCTTGGGGGCTGGCAGCAAAACACGGCAGCCATTGGGCTGCGGCAGCCCGGCCCTGCAACAGGTGGGTGCGCACCAGGCGCGCGTTGCTGTCGGCGTGCGTGGCGGACACGGCTCGCTCGTCCGCCAGGGTCACCGTGACACGCGACCAGTCCAGGTCCGCATCCCGCAAGGCATGGAAAAAAGGCACGGGCGTGCTGCCCCCCGACACCACCAAGGTGGCCTGCCCCCGTTGCCCCAACCCCTCGCGCAAACGCTCGCTCACCCACGCCGCCAGCAGCTCGGCGAGCACATGGGCATCGGCGGCTTCGTGCCAGACCGGCTGGGGACGCGGGAGGGGGCGTGAGCGGGATGAAGACTGCATGGGGGCACCTGCCACGGACATGCGGGCATCATAGGTGGCCAGATTGTTGCAGCGCAACAGGATCGGTGTGATGATCACCGTTCGGATCTTGTTAAACTGACAAGAAGCACTGTCAAAAGTGTCGTTGTCTGACCCTTTTCACCCCTTAGGAAATCCAACATGACTCGTGAAGTCGTCTTCGTGGGCGCAGCCCGCACCGCCATCGGCTCTTATGGTGGCTCGCTGAAGGACATCCCGCCGGCAGACCTGGGCGCCCTGGTCATCAAGACCGCGCTGGAGCGCGCGGGTGTGCAGCCCAAGGACGTCGGCCACGTGGTCATGGGTCACGTCATCCCCACCATCCCGCAAGACGCCTACATCAGCCGCGTCTCGGCCCTGAACGCCGGCGTGCCGCAAGAGGCCCCCGCCTTCAACGTCAACCGCCTGTGCGGTTCGGGCCTGCAGGCCATCGTGTCGGCCGCCCAAGCCATCTTGCTGGGCGACTGCGACGTGGCCGTTGGCGCCGGTGCCGAATCGATGAGCCGTGGCGCTTACCTCGTCACCTCCAACCGCTGGGGCGCGCGCATGGGCGACGTCAAGATGCTGGACTTCATGCTCGGCGCCCTGCACGACCCGCGCATGCACATCCACATGGGCATCACCGCCGAGAACGTGGCCGCCCGCTACGACATCTCGCGTGACCAGCAAGACGCTTACGCCGTGCAGTCGCAAGAGCGCGCCGCCAAGGCCATCGCCGCTGGTGTGTTCAAGGAACAGATCGTGCCGGTCGAGCTCAAGACCCGCAAGGGCGTGGTGCTGTTCGACACCGACGAAGGCGTCAAGGGCGACACCAGCGTCGACACCCTGGGCAAGATGAAGCCCGCCTTCAAGAAGGAAGAAGGCACGGTCACGGCCGGCAACGCCTCGACCCTCAACGATGGCGCTGGCGCCGTGGTGATGGCCTCGGCCGAGAAGGCCAAGGCCCTGGGTCTGAAGCCGCTGGCCCGACTGGTGTCCTATGCCCACGCTGGCGTCGAGCCCGAGTACATGGGCATCGGCCCCGTGCCGGCATCGAAGCTGGCCCTGGAAAAGGCCGGCCTGAAGGTCTCCGACCTCGACCTGATCGAAGCCAACGAAGCCTTCGCCGCACAGGCCTGCGCCGTGTCCAAGGAAATGGGCTTCCCCAACGAGAAGACCAACCCCAACGGCTCGGGCATCTCGCTGGGTCACCCCGTGGGCGCGACCGGCGCCATCCTGGTGACCAAGGCCATTTACGAGCTGCAGCGCACGGGCGGCCGCTACGCGCTGATCACGATGTGCATTGGCGGTGGCCAGGGCATCGCGATGATCATCGAGCGCGTCTGAACGACGCCTGCTTCGGCATGAACAAGGCGCCCCGCGGGGCGCCTTTTCTTTGCTCACTCGCCACGCCTGAAACGCTCAGGACTCGGGCCACCTGCGCTCAAGCGGCGGGCAGCTCGCGCGCCTGGGACCGGCGCACCAGGCGGGCGCTCCAGCTCACCAGGTCATCCACCCAGGTGAACACCACCGGGATCACCAGCAGGCTCAGGAAGGTGGACGTGATGAGCCCACCGATCACGACGATGGCCATGGGCGAGCGAAAGCTCGGATCCACCCCCACGCCCAGGGCAATGGGCACCATGCCCGCGCCCATGGCGATGGTGGTCATGATGATGGGGCGCGCGCGTTTGCGGCAGGCGTCGACCACCGCCTCCCAGCGCGACAGGCCGTGCTGGTTGCGCGCGATCAGCACGTAGTCCACCAGCAAGATGGAGTTCTTGGTGGCGATGCCCATGAGCATGATCAGGCCGATCATCGAGGGCATCGACACCGCCGTGTGCGTGACCCACAGCGCGAAGATCGCGCCCGGCACCGACAGCAGCAGCGCAGCCAGGATGGTCACCGGCTGCAAGAAGCCCTTGAACAGCAGCACCAGCACCACGTAGATGCACAGGATGCCGGTCAGCATGGCCAGCCCGAAGCTGGAGAACAGCTCGGCCATGGCCTCGGCGTCGCCCACCGGCTGGATGCCCACGCCTGGCGGCATCTGCTTCAAGGTGGGCAGGCCCATCACGGCCTTTTCAACCTCGCCCAAGGGCAGCTGGTTGAGCTCGATCTCGAAGTTGATGGTGCGCTCGCGGTCGAAGCGGTCGATCTGCGCCGGGCCGCTGTCGATCGACAACTCGGCCACGTTGCCCAGCGGCACCGGGCCGCGAGCCCCTGGCACCGGCTAACGGGCCAGCAACTCGAGGTCGGTGCGCGCCTCGGGCGGCAGCTTGACCACCACCGGCACCTGCCTTTGCGACAGGTTGAGCTTGGGCAGCGCCTGGTCGTAGTCACCCTGGGTGGCCACACGCAAGGTGTCGGCAATGGCCGCGGTGCTGACGCCAAGGTCGGCCGCACGGGCTGCGTCGGGTCGCACCACCAGCTCCGGCCGCACCAGGCTCAGCGAGGACACCACGCTGCCAATGCCCGGGATGGTCCGCAAATCCTTCTCGACCAGGGCCGCGTGCTGCATCAGCGTGTTGCCGTCTTCACCCGAGAGCTTGAAGACGTACTTCTCGGCCGAACCACCGAAGCCCACCTTGATGCGCGCGCCCGGCAGCACCACCAGCGCGTCACGCAGCTCGGACTCGATGTCCTGCTTGCTCAGGCCCTTGCGCTCGGTGCGGTGGGTCATGTTGAGCGTCAGCGTGGCCTTGGTGACGTTGGCTGCGCCGCTGGGGGCGAACGGGTCCGAGCCCGAAGCGCCACCGCCGATGGCCGTGTAGACCATCTTCACGTGCGGGTGCTTTTCAACGATGCCACGTGCCTGCTCGGCCAGGGCGAAGGTCTGCTGGTAGGTGCTGCCAGGCGGCAACTCGATGATCACCTGCGTTTGCGACAGGTCATCGGGCGGGATGAAGCCCGAAGGCAGGCGCGTCAGCAAGAAGAATGAACCCACGGTGAAGATCAGCACCATCAGCATCGTCTGCCAACGGTGGCTCAGGCACCAACGGGCCCAGCTCAGGTAGACCGTCATCCAGCGGGGCTCCGGGTGCTCCTTCTCGGGCGGCTTGAGCATGTAGGCCGCCATCATGGGCGTGAGCATGCGCGCCACCACCAGCGAGAAGAACACCGCGATGGCCGCCGTCCAGCCGAACTGCACGAAGAACTTGCCCGGCACGCCGTCCATGAAGGCCGTGGGCAAAAAGACCGCGATCAGCGTGAAGGTGGTGGCGATCACGGCCAGGCCGATCTCGTCGGCGGCTTCCATGGCGGCTTCGAGCGGCCCCTTGCCCATGGCCAGGTGGCGCATGATGTTCTCGATCTCGACGATGGCGTCGTCCACCAGGATGCCCACCACCAGCGACAGCGACAGCAGCGTCACCACGTTGATGCTGAAGCCCAGCAGGTGCATGACGCCAAAGGCCGGGATGACCGACAACGGCAAGGCGGCCGCGGCCACCACGGTGGCGCGCCAGTCGCGCAGGAAGAACCACACCACGATGATGGCCAGGATGGCGCCTTCGTAGAGCAGGTACATCGAGCCGTCGTAGTTCTCGACCACGGGCTCGACAAAGTTGAAGGCCTCGGTCAGCTTGACGTCAGGGTGCTCGGCGCGCAGCTCTTCGAGCACGGCCAGCACACCCTCTTGCACCGACACCTCGCCCGCGCCCAGCGCGCGCGAGATCTCGAAGGCCACCACCTTGCGGCCATCGAGCATGGCGCCTTGCCGCTGCTCGACCACGGTGTCGCTGACCTGCGCCAGCTGATCGAGTCGCACGCGCCGGCCATCGCTCAGCGTGATGTCCATGGCGGCGAGCTCTTCGGCCGAGCGCACGGTGGCCACTGTGCGCACCGACTGCTCGCTGCCCCCCAGGTCCACGCGGCCACCCGAGGCTTCCTGCTGCACATTGCGCAATTGCCTGGACACGTCGGCCGCTGTCGCGTTGAGGGCCAGCAGGCGCGCCGGGTCGAGCTCGACGCGCACCTCGCGCGTGACGCCCCCCACGCGAGCCACCGAGCCCACGCCCTTGACGGCCAGCAGGCGCTTGGTGACCGTGTGGTCCACGAACCAGGACAGCGCCTCGTCGTCCATGCGATCGGACGCAACGGTGTAGGTCAGGATGGGCGAACCCGCCACGTTCATCTTCGAGATGACGGGGTCACGCAGGTCACCGGGCAGGTCGGCACGCACGCGAGAGACGGCATCGCGGATGTCATCGACCGCTTCCTGCGTGGGCTTTTCCAGGCGGAACTCCGTGGTCACGAAGACCGTGCCGTCCTGCACCTTGGTGTAGATGTGCTTGATGCCCTGCAGCGTGGCGATCGAGTTCTCGATCTTGCGGGCGACCTCGGTCTCGAGCTGGGCCGGCGCGGCGCCCGGCAGCGAGGCCGTGACCGTCACCGTGGGCAGGTCGATGTCGGGGAAGTTCTGGATCTTCATCGCCGAAAAGCCCATCAGGCCCACGATGGTGAGCAAGATGAACAACAGGACGGCGGGGATCGGGTTCTTGATCGACCAGGATGAAACGTTCATGAGCGATCTCCCACGACGCGCACCGTGTCGCCATCGGCCAGGAAGGCCACGCCAGCGGCGACCACCTGCGCACCGGCCTGCAGGCCGTCAATGACCTCGACGCGTCCACCCTGGCGACGCCCCACCTTGACCTTGACCTGGCGCACCGAGGCCTGTGCGGCCGGCTGCCCAGGCGGCGTGCCGTCCAGCACGAACACATACGAGAAGCCATCGCGAAGCAGCACCGCCGCCTGCGGCACGGTCAAGCCGCCGGCCTGGCCCACGGCCACCTTGCCCGCGGCAAACATGCCTGCGCGTGCACCCGCCTGGGCGGCCGAGGTCGGCAGGTCCACGTAGACGATGCCATTGCGGGTGGCCCCATCGACCGTGGGCGCGACCATGCGCACTCGGCCTTCGACGGGCTGGCCACCCGGCGGTGTGGCCACGGCCTTCATGCCGGGCTGCACGCGCACCAGGTCGGCCGACGGCAGCTCGGCGCGCCACTCCAGTCGGCTCTGGCGGATCAATCGGAAGAGTTCGACACCCGGCTGCACCACGGCGCCCACGGTGGCCGAGCGCGACGAGATCACGCCGTCGTCAGGGGCGATCACGCGGGTCTGGCGCCCGCGCAGCTCCTGGGCCGCAAGCTGGGCCTTGGCCGACTCGACGCGCGCCAGCGCCGTCTGCTCGGAGGTCAGCGAGCGCTGGGCCTCCTGCGCGCTGATGGCGTCGGCCGCGCGCAGGTTGCGGGCCCGGTCGGCGTTGGACTTGGCCTCGGCCGCCAGGGCCTGGGCTTCCTGCAGGCTGGCCTGGGCGCTGTGGATGTCCGCGCGCACCGCTTCGCTGGCCAGCGTGGCCAGCACCTGCCCTCGGCGAACGCGATCGCCCACGTTGACCAGCACGGCGTCAAGCCGCAGCCCCGAGAGCTCGGCCCCCACCACGGCCTCTTGCCAGGCGGCGATGGCACCGTTGGCGCTGAGCTCCAGCGGCCAGCTGGCCTGCTCTGGGCGCACCACCTGCACGCTCAGCGATGGCCGGGCAGAGCGCGCGGCAGAAGCCTTGGCCTGAGCGGCCACCGAGGCGGCGCTCGGTGTGGCCGCCTCTTGCTTGTCCGAAGCGCGCGAGGTCTGGTACCAGGCCAGGCCGCTGATGGCGACGACAGCGGCCACGATGGCGCCGCGCTTGAAGGTCAGGTTCATGTTCATGAAGTTCTCGCTCTCTAGCTCTCTCGCTCAGTCCTGGGTCGGCGTCGCGCAAAGGGTGGTCCCCTGACCCGCGCGCCGCGCACGTTCGTGATTCACCAGGGCCAGTCCAAAGCCCACCAGGCGCTCCAGCACCCGCTCGGTCGCGCCTTCGCCATGCAGCAGCCCCGGCGCCAGGGCGTCCATGAAGGGCCGCGACATGCAGTAGTCGTGCACCATGGCCGACAGCGCAAAGGCCAGTTGGTGGAGGTCGTCATCGGGCTCGGTGGCCCCGGTGTGACGGGCCAGCATGCGCACCATCCGCTGGTGCACGGGCTGGATGTGCTGCACCACGATGTCCTGCAGCGATCCGCTGGGCTCGAGCATCTCGCGCAAAAACAAACGCATCTCGAGGTCAGGCGGCTCTCCGGCTTCGGGCAGGCACAAAAAGCCCGCCATCACCCGGCGCAACGCCTGCTCCAGCGTCAAGGCCGGGTCGTCGAACCCCGCCAGGGCCTCGTTGGTCATCTCGATGGGGCGCAACAGCGCCGCACGGTGCAGACCGGCCTTGTCGCCAAAGTAGTAGTGGATGGCAGCCACGTTCTGCCCCGCGGCCTGGCAGATCTCGCGCGTCGAGGCCCGTGCAAAGCCCTTCTCGGCAAAGATGCGTGTGGCCTCGTGCAGCAGGCGCTCGCGGGCGCGGGCCCCGCGCTCCTGGCCCACGGGTCCGTCCTGGGCATCTTGGGCGTCGGCAACAAAATCAAGCGCTTGATTGATTTTCATGGTGGCGCATCGTAGACCAGAAATCACCTGGCCGAAACCCCTGTCCGAAAGCCCCATCTGACAAGAAAACCAGTCAAAAGGCAGAATGCCGACCATGCAGTTGATCCCATGGTCCCACCCCTCGAGCGCCGGCTTCACCTTGCGGGGCTGGCACAGCGCCCCCAGCGGGCGTCCTTTGCTCCACTTCCTGCACGGCAACGGTTTTTGTGGGCGCACCTACGAACCCATGCTGCAGCAGCTGGATCAGCACTTTGACCTGTGGCTGTCCGACGCCCAGGGCCACGGCGACAGTGACCATGGCGGCAAGTTCGTGGGCTGGAACCGCAGCGCCGACCTGGCCGTCGAGGCCCTGAAGGCACAAGGAGCTGAGTTCGCCGGCGTGCCCTGGTTCGCCGCAGGTCACAGCTTCGGTGGCGTGCTCACCAGCCTGATCGTGGCCGAGCACCCCAAGCTCTTTCGGGCCGCCGTGCTGCTTGACCCGGTGCTCTTCACGCCACCCATGCTGCTGGGTGCCTCGGTGGCCGAGCTCACCGGCGTGATGCGGCACACCCCGCTGGCCAGGCAGGCGC
>NZ_DCXA01000109.1:13200-14701 GCF_002328915.1 Aquabacterium sp. UBA2148 | reverse complement strand
CACGCCCGCGCCCACCAACACCACCATGCCGATCAGGCGACGGCGCGCCCGGGTGCGCAGGGCCTCGACGTCCGATGGCGAGGGCGCGCGAGCGGCCGGCGTGGTCCCGCTGGCGGCACGGCGAAATCGCTCAAGGAAGGAAGGCAAAGGCATGCGCTAGGACGAGGTGAAAACGACCAAAGGGACTCAGGCGCCAGGCATGTGGGGCGCATTCAAACGTGGCAGACCGGCATCGATGACGCCCCCGACCGTGTAGAAAGATCCGAAAACCAGGATTCTATCCGTGGGGTCTGCTGCGGCCAGGGCGGCATGCAGCGCGGCCATGGGGTCGGCGTGTCGGCTGAGGGTCGCCTTGGGCGCCGTCACCGAGGGGCGCGCGGCGGCATCGTCCTCGATGGCTTGCACCAATTGCTCGGCGGTGGCCGCCCGGGCCGTGGGCAGGTCACAGCAGTACCAGGCATCCACCAACGGGCGCAGCTTGTGCACCATGCCAGCCAGGTCCTTGTCGGCCATGGCGCCCCAAACAGCATGCGTGCGCGGAAAGAACCCCATCTGGTCGAGGTTGACTGCCAGCTGCGCCGCCGCGTGCGGGTTGTGCGCCACGTCCAGGATCAGCGTGGGCTGGCCCGGGATGATCTGGAAACGCCCCGGCAGCTCGACCGTGGCCAGGCCCGTGCGCACGGCCTGCGCCGACACCGGCAGCCGGTGGCGCATGGCTTCGAGCGCCGCCAGCACGCCCGAGGCGTTGAGCAACTGGTTGGCACCTCGCAGCGAGGGGTAGGCCATGCCGTTGAAGCGCTTGTTGCGACCGCCCCAAGACCACTGCTGGCGATCGCCCGCGTAGTTGTGGTCGCGCCCGAACAGCCACAGGTCGGCACCCAGGCCCTCGGCGTGCTGCACGACACTGGCCGGAGCCTGCGGGTCGGACACCACGGCCGGGCGACCCGAGCGCATGATGCCGGCCTTCTCGCGGCCGATCGACTCGCGGTCCGGGCCCAGGTAGTCCATGTGGTCCAGGTCGATGCTGGTGATGACGGCGCAGTCGGTGTCGATCACGTTGACGGCATCAAGCCGCCCGCCCAGCCCCACCTCCAAGATGACGGCGTCCAGACCGGCCATGGCCAGCAAGCGCAAGATGGCCAGGGTGGTGAACTCGAAGTAGGTCAGCGGCGTGTCGCCGCGCGCGGCCTCGATGGCCTCGAAGTGCGGCAACAGCTGATCGGCTTTGACCAGCTCGCCGCCCAGGCGGCAGCGTTCCTCAAAATGCACGAGGTGCGGCGAGCCGTACACCCCCACGCGGAAACCTGACGAGATCAGGATGCGCTCGAGCATGGCGCAGGTCGAGCCCTTGCCATTGGTGCCCGCCACGGTGAAGACCACCGGCGCCCCGTCCACCGGCTCTTGCCCCAGTGGCGTGCCCAGGATGACACCCGCGCGGCGCCAGACCTCGCCGACGCGCTCCAGGCCCATGTCGATGCCAACGGTGTGCAGGCGTTCGCAA
>NZ_DCXA01000109.1:5901-13117 GCF_002328915.1 Aquabacterium sp. UBA2148 | reverse complement strand
GGTGTGCAGGCGTTCGCAATGGGCCAGCCAGTCTTCGAGGGTGCGGGGCGTGGGAGACATGGATGAGCTCAAGTTGGGGCAAGGCAAGAGGTGGGGACGCGCCTCGCGCCCTCAAGGTGGGCAACGGGCGATCGTGAACCGCCCACCGCCGCCGACAAAACGCAAAACGGGCTGCTCAGCGCAGCCCGCTCTCGACGCGCCAAACAGCGCGCAACAGGCCTTCAGCCAGCGACGGCGTCGGCCGGTTGGCGCATCAGGATGGCCAGCTGGCGCGCGATGTTGCGGCGCAACTCGCGGCGGTCCATGATCATGTCGACCGCGCCCTTTTGCAGCAGGAACTCCGAACGCTGGAAGCCTTCGGGCAGCACTTCGCGCACGGTGTTCTCGATCACGCGGGGGCCGGCAAAGCCGATCAGGGCCTTGGGCTCGGCGATGACGACGTCGCCCATGAAGGCAAACGAGGCCGAGACGCCACCCATGGTCGGGTCGGTCAGCACGCTGATGTAGGGCAACTTGGCCTTGGCCAGGCGCGTGAGGGCCGCGTTGGTCTTGGCCATCTGCATCAGGCTGAGCAGGCCTTCCTGCATGCGCGCGCCGCCGGTGGCGGTGAACGAAATGAACGCGGTCTTCTGGTCGACGGCGGTTTCAACGCCACGCACGAAGCGCTCGCCCACCACCGAGCCCATCGAGCCGCCCATGAAGTCGAACTCGAAGCAGGCCGCGACCACCGGGATGCTGCACACCGAGCCGCCCAGCACGATCAGGGCATCGGTCTCGCCGGTGGCCTCCATGCCTTGCTTGAGGCGATCGGGGTACTTCTTGTTGTCCTTGAACTTCAGGGCGTCGACCGGCAGCACTTCCTGACCGATCTCGTAGCGCCCTTCGGCGTCGAGGAAGGCATCCAGGCGGGCGCGCGCACCGATGCGGTGGTGGTGGCCGCACTTCGGGCAGACGTTGACGTTGGCCTCGAGGTCGTTCTTGTAAAGGACGGTCTCGCAGGAGGGGCACTTCACCCACAGGCCTTCCGGCACCGAGCGGCGTTCGGCCGGGTCGGTCGGTTGGATCTTGGGGGGCAGGAGTTTCTCGAGCCAGCTCATGGTCATCCTTTCAGGGAATCGAGTGCAGCGCGGATTTCGGCAATGAAGCCGCAGGCCGCTGCCGCCACGGTTTCGGGCGACTGCGTTTCCAGCAGTTGCACCAGGCGCGAACCGATCACGACGGCATCGGACACCGCGGCGACAGCCTTGGCCGTCTCGGCGTCGCGGATGCCGAAGCCCACGCCCACGGGCACGCTGACGTGCGCCTTGATGCGCGGGACCATGTCGGCCACGGCGGAAGTATCGAGGTGCCCCGCCCCCGTCACGCCCTTGAGCGAGACGTAGTAGACGTAGCCGGCGGCGATGCGGCCGACGTCGGCCATTCGCTGCTCGGTGGAAGTGGGGGCCAGCAGGAAGATGGGCGCCAGGCCTGCGGCCTTCAGGCGTGCGGCGAACTCTTCGCACTCTTCGGGCGGGTAGTCAACCACCAGCACGCCGTCAACACCTGCTGCTTTGGCGTCGCGCACGAAGCTGCCCGCACCATGCCGCAGGTCGTGGTTCTCGATGGGGTTGGCGTAGCCCATCAACACGACCGGCGTGGTGGCGTTCTTGGCGCGAAACGCGCGCACGTCATCGAGCACGTGGTTGAGCGAAATGCCATGGCTCAGCGCGCGCTCGGCCGCCTTCTGGATGACGGGGCCATCGGCCATCGGGTCGGAGAACGGCACACCGAGCTCGATGACGTCGGCACCGGCTTCGGCCATCGCCAGCATGATCTCGACCGTCTTGGCCGGGTACGGATCGCCGCAAGTGACGTAGGGGATCAGGGCCTTGCGCCCCTGCTCCTTGAGCGTGGCGAAGGTCTGATCCAGACGGGTGATGGTGTGGGTGGCAGCGCTCATCATGCGCCCCCTTTCACCGACAGGCCTCGGCAGGACGGGCGGCAATAGAACTCGGCACCAGTCAGGTCGGCCACGGTGCCGATGTCCTTGTCGCCACGGCCGGAGAGGTTGACCAGCACGTGCTGATCTGGACGCATGGTGGCGGCCAGCTTCATCGCGTGGGCAACAGCGTGGCTCGACTCCAGCGCAGGAATGATGCCTTCGGTGCGGCACAGGCGGTGGAAAGCTTCCAGCGCTTCCTTGTCGGTGATGCCGACGTACTCCGCGCGACCGATGTCCTTGAGGTAAGCGTGCTCCGGACCCACACCAGGATAGTCCAGGCCAGCAGAGACGGAATGCGTCTCGGTGATTTGCCCATTTTCGTCTTGCAGCAGGTAGGTGCGGTTGCCATGCAGCACACCCGGCACGCCCTTTTGCAGCGACATCGAGTGCTTGCCGCTTTCGTAGCCTTCACCCGCCGCTTCGACACCGATCAGGCGCACCTGCTCGTGCGGGATGTAGGGGTAGAAGATGCCCATGGCGTTGGAGCCACCACCCACGCAGGCGATCACGGCATCAGGCTGGCGGCCGATCTGCTCGGGCATCTGCTTGAGGCACTCTTCGCCGATGACGCTCTGGAAGTCTCGCACCATGGCGGGGTACGGGTGCGGGCCGGCCACCGTGCCGATGATGTAGAAGGTGTTCTCGACGTTGGTCACCCAGTCGCGCATGGCTTCGTTGAGCGCATCCTTCAGGGTCTTGCTGCCGGATTCGACCGGCACGACCTTGGCGCCCAGCAGGTGCATGCGGTAGACGTTGGGCGACTGGCGCTTGACGTCTTCGGCGCCCATGTAGACCACGCACTCCATGCCGTAGCGCGCGCAGATGGTGGCCGTGGCCACGCCGTGCTGGCCGGCACCGGTCTCGGCGATCACCCGGGGCTTGCCCATTCGCTTGGCCAGCAAAGCCTGGCCGATGGTGTTGTTGACCTTGTGCGCGCCGGTGTGGTTCAAGTCTTCGCGCTTGAAGTGGATCTGTGCGCCGCCGACTTCACGGCTGAGGCGGTCAGCGTGGTAGACGGGGCTGGGGCGGCCCACGAAGTGCGCGAGTTCGCGGCGGAACTCGGCCTTGAAAGCCTCGTCATGGCGGTAATGCTCGTAGGCATCCTTGAGCTGTTCGAGCGCATGAATGAGCGTCTCGGAGACAAAAGTGCCGCCGTAGGGGCCGAAGTGCCCGCGGGCGTCAGGCTGGTTGTAGGTCAACATGTCAGGTCAGGGTGTGAGGGCTGCACGTCATGCAGCCGTCGCAAAACGGGGGGCCACCAAGCTTCGGTCAGCATCGCGAACTGCCTGGCAGAAATCGATCATCCTGGCGGCGTCCTTGATGCCTTTGGCCGCCTCAACGCCGGAACTCACGTCCACGGCCCAGGGGCGCACGCGGCGGATGCCTTCGGCCACGTTGCCAGCGTGCAGCCCGCCGGAAAGGATCAGGTTGCGCGCCAGCGACGCGGGCAAGTCGGCCAGCAAGGACCAATCGAACACCTGCCCGCCTCCACCGTAGCCGTCCACATGGGCATCCACGAGCAAGGCCTGGGCAGCATCAAATTGCCGGGCGAAGTTTAACAAATCGAAACCGGGGGCCATTCGGGCCGCCCGGATGAACGGGCGAGCAGACTCGACGCATTGCGCGGGCAACTCATCGCCGTGGAACTGCAGCAAAGCCTGTGGCACCGCCTGGATGGCCTGCGACACCACCGTGGCATCGGCGTTGACGAGCAGCACCACGGGCGTCACAAAGGGCGGCAAACGCCTCGCCAACTCGCCTGCGCGGGCGGCGCTGACATGCCGAGGGCTCTTGTCGTAGAGGACGAAGCCAATCGCGTCTGCACCGGCTTCGACCGCGGCGTCGACGTCGGCCTCGCGGGTGAGGCCGCAAACCTTGATGCGCGTGCGATGGGAAATCTGAGGGGACATCCAGGAGCCGGAACGTCTGCGTCCCGTGGCGGTGTCGATGCCCGCATTGTCTCAAAAAACGCGCCTCGAAGCCGGCAAGCCCCTTGGCCCAACTTTCGCCAGACAAAAAGCCCGCAGTGCACTTGCCTCAGGAACAGTTGACTCAGGAAGGCAGCCAATCCATGCCCGGGACCTGCTCGGGCAGGGCAAAGGCCGGGGCATAACGCGGCCCCAGAAAATACAGGCCATCGGGCGAGAAGGTCGGGGCAGCCACCTTGCGGTCACGGGCCTCGCGCACGTCCCGCACCCAGTCTGGCCGCTGCACGCCCGTGCCAACCATGATCAGGCAACCCATGATGTTGCGGATCATGTGGTGCAGGAAGGCCTGCCCCTCGAAATCGAAGCGCCAATAGGCCGTCGGCGCACCAGGCGGACCACACCGCCGGATGCGGATTTCCCGCAGCGTCTTGACCGGCGTGGGTGACTGGCACATGGACGAGCGGAAGGAGCTGAAGTCGTGCTCACCCAGCAGATGGGCCGCAGCGCGCTCCATCGCGGCTTGATCCAGGGGACGGAACACCCACCCCACCCTGCCCGACTCCAGCGCCGGCCGCACAGCCGATTCCAGCAGCACGTAGACGTATCGCCGCCCGATGGCGCTGTTGCGAGCATGAAAGTTCGCAGGCACCTCAGCCGCCCATTGCACCGAAATGTCAGGCGGCAGGAAGGTGTTGGTGCCCCTGACCCAGGAAAAGGGTTCGCGGTGCAGGTCGGTGTCGAGGTGCACGACCTGGTTGATGCCATGCACCCCAGCGTCCGTTCGACCTGCGCAGAGCACCTTCAGCGGCCGCACCGCAAAGGCCTTCAACGCAGACTCCAGCACGTCTTGCACCGTGCCACCACCCGGCTGGCTTTGCCAACCCTTGTAGGCGGTGCCGACGTATGAAACGCCGAGGGCGATCCGTCGGATCGCCCTCTCGGGTTGGGCGGCAAGGGATGCCCCTTCGCCGCCCTCATCCAGCGATGCCATGGTCAGGACATCACGACAGGCTGTCCAGCATGGACTGGGCACGGGCCTTCAAGCCAGCGTCCTGGGCCTGCTCGACCACTTCCTGCAGCAGCTCGCGGGCACCATCGGCGTCCCCGATCTGGCGGAACTCGTCGGCCAGCTCCAGCTTGCGAGCCATGGGATCGGCAGACATGTCCGCCATCGAATCCGGCTCGGCAGCCGGTTCAGCGGTGGCTGGCTCATCGAGGTCCAGGCTGATGTCACCCAAATCGAAAGCAGGTGCGGGAGCCGCAACGGCAGGCACCTCGATGCCGAAATCAAGGCCTTCGGAATCGGCGGGCTGCGTCGGGACTGGCTCCAGGCTCGGCAGGTCAACGCCGAACTCCAGCGGGGCATCGGCAGCGGCCGGTGCCGGTGCAGGCGCCGGGGCAACCGGCAGGTCCGCGCCAAACTCGGGCAACTCCAGAGGAGGCAGGTCACCAGCGGCCGTGACCGGCGGAGCAACGGAGTCCTTCACCTCGTCCAGGGGCGTCGGCGAAGAGATGTCGAGGTCCAGGTCAACGCCATCGTCCGCAGCCGCCAGGTTTTCCGGCACGGCGGGGGCAACGCTGTCCAGGATGCTGGGCGCAGGCATCACCGAGTGAGGGATGGTGCTGGCACCCAGGCCATCCGCAGGCTGCTCAACGCTCAAGGGCGCTTCTGCCGGCTGGCCACCGGGCTGGTACAGCGGGTTCTCTGGGTCGATGCCCAAGCCGAGTTCCTGAACATGCGCCCAGTCTTCACCCTCACCTTGCGTCAGGCTGTAGAGCTGCGCGGCGAGTTGCTCGAAGCCCTTGGTGTCACGGCGCTTGGCATAAACTTCGAGCAGCTTGGTGCGAATGGCCAGACGTTCGGGGGTGCTGCGCAGCGCTTCCTTGAGGATTTCCTCGGCCTGCAGGTCACGGCCGTAGGCCAGGTACACATCGGCCTCGGCCACCGGGTCAACGTCACCGATGGCGTCGAGCTGGCTGAGCGAGTAGCTCATGGACGAGGGGCCGCCGGTGGCGTCTCGGGTGTCCACGCGCTGGCCACCGCTGGCGCCAAAGAAGGAGTCTGGCTGCAGGCGGCTTTCCAGGAACGAGGTTTCACCGGTTTCAGCGCGGCGGCGCGAGCGCAGGAACATCAAGCCACCCGCCAGCAGCGCGACCGCTGCACCACCTGCGGCCACGGCCATCAGGTTGATGGACTCGAGGAAGCCAGGCTCTTGCGGGACTGGCGCAGGAGGCGGCGTGGGCACGCTGACTGGAGCCGGCACGGCCGGCACGACCGCCGAGGCGGCAGAAGCCACCTCGGATGCGGCGTCGGCCACGATGGTGACAGAGCCATCGACCGCCGATGCGGCGCTGGCCGGCAGCTCGATCGGGGCCGAAGCCACCTCGGCCTTCGAAGGCGCCGGGGCGGGGACGGCAGGAGGTGTGGGAGCAGAAGCCGGAGCGGGTGCGGGTGCAGGCACCACCTTGGCAGCAACGGGCGCCGGCGCGGGGGCAGGCGCGGGAGCAGGAGCCGGTGCGGTCTTGCCTGGGGCGGGAGCCGAAGCCTGAGCCGCCTTCTCGCGCAGCTTGCGCAACTCGTCGAGGTTCTTCGACAACTCGGCCACGCGGGCGCTGGAGTCTTCCTTGGCGCGGGCCTTGGCGACACGGTCTTCGGCGGCGGTGCCACTGCTCACGCCACCCTTGCTGAGGGTGAGCTTGTCAGGCGCCGGAGCGGCCGACTGCTTGCGGTCCTTGACCTCTGCTTCAACCTTGCCGGTGGCTTGGCGTTCCGGTTGCTCGACCGGCGTGGGAGCCACCGTGCCAGCCAGGCGTTGGCGGTAGGCCGAGAAGTCGGCGCTTTGAGCCTGGATGATGCGGCGCGCTTCGGGCTGCGGCACCTTCTGAGCCTCTTCGGCCGAGGGCACGTTGAGCACGACGCCCGCCTTCAGGCGGTTCATGTTGTTGCCCTGGAAGGCCTGCGGGTTGCTGCGATACAGGCCGACCAGCATCTGATCCAGCGACACGCCCTCGGTGGCGTTGCGCTGAGCGATGGCAGACAGCGAGTCGCCAGCGCGCACCCGAACCGTGCGCGCGTCATCTGCGGTCGAGGGCTGGGAAGCCGTCGAAGCGGCCGGACGCACAGCAGGCGCCGGGGCAGGAGCGGGAGCAGGTGCCGCAGGCTCAGCCTGGCTGGCTGCAGCAGCTGGCTTGACAGCCTTGCGGGGCTTGCTCTCAACCGGCGCAGGTGCTGGAGCGGGGGCTGCAGCGGGTGCAGGTGCCGGAGAAGGCGCAGCAGCGCGAGATGGCGCAGGCGCTGGCGTCGGGG
>NZ_DCXA01000109.1:2207-5836 GCF_002328915.1 Aquabacterium sp. UBA2148 | reverse complement strand
GGGGCGGGCGCCTCCATGATGGGCGCCGTCACCGGAGCGGGGGCCGACGAAGTGCGGGCAGCCGGCGGGTCAAACAGCAGGGTGTATTCGCGCACCAAACGGCCAGACGACCAGGCCAGGTCCAGGATCACGTCGACGAAGGGTTCCTGAACGGGACGATCGCTGCTCAGACGCAGGAATGGGCGGCCATCGGCGCGGCGCTGCAGGGTGATGGAGGTGTTCGACAGAACACCGTTGTAGTCGACGCCGGCTGCGCGGTAGGTCTCGGGCGTGGCCACCTTGACTTGCAGGGTCGCGCCCTCGTCGGCCGTCAGGCTGGTGACATCGATTTCAGCGCGAAGGCCCTCGCCCAGCGCGGACTGAACATTCAGCTTGCCCAAGCCCAAAGCCCAACCAGCGGTCGGCAATGCGGACAGGACGGACACGGCAGCAGCAACAGCAACCCGATTCAGGACGAAACGCCCTGCGGACATGGAATGATCTTTCAAGGCGTCTCCCAATTCGTCATGCGTGGGTCGAAAGACCCGTGGCGGGCCCATGCGACCGCAGGCCCAAAAAGGGCCTGTTTCGCGAAAGGGGCATCACGCCAGCACCTGCAGACGGTACGCGGCACAAAACACAATAGCATCAAGCAGATAGGGTGACAAGCTCATGCTCTGGCTGACATCGGGCCAGCCCAGGATGAAAACCCGTCCTGTTGAAACGGACTTGCGAAATTGTCGCCGGCCGGCCACATGGCCATTTGCTCAGTTTGTTTCCAGACGTTGCAAGAGCGGAGGGAATTACCCGGGATTCGGGGCGCAATTGCCACGCAATGCGCCCCGAACGCCAGGGAAATCCATCACTTGTCGAGCAGGATGCGCAGCATGCGGCGCAGCGGCTCGGCGGCGCCCCACAGCAGCTGGTCACCGATGGTGAAGGCGCCGACGTACTCGGGGCCCATGGCCAGCTTGCGGATGCGGCCCACCGGGATGGTCAGCGTGCCGGTCGTGGCCACCGGGGTGAGCTCGCGGATCGTGGCCTCGCGGGTGTTCGGCACCACCTTCACCCACTCGTTGTCGGCAGCGATCAGCGCCTCGAGGTCGGCCAGGGGCACGTCCTTCTTGAGCTTGAAGGTCAGGGCCTGGCTGTGGCAACGCATGGCGCCGATGCGCACGCAGAAGCCATCGACGGGCACCGCCGGCGAGCCAAAACCTTCGCCCTGGCCGAGGATCTTGTTGGTCTCGGCCATGCCCTTCCACTCTTCCTTGGACTGACCATTGCCCAGGTCCTTGTCGATCCAGGGGATCAGCGAGCCGCCCAGCGGAACGCCAAAGTTGGCGGTCTCGGCCTCGGTCAGCGAACGCTGCTTGGCGATGACCTGGCGGTCGATCTCCAGGATGGCACTCTTGGGGTCGTCCAGCAGGGCCTTGACCTCGGCGTTGAGCGTACCGAACTGGGTCAGCAGCTCGCGCATGTGCTGGGCGCCACCGCCCGACGCAGCCTGGTAGGTCTGGGTGGACATCCACTCGACCAGGCCGGCCTTGTAGAGCGCGCCCACGCCGATCAGCATGCAGCTGACGGTGCAGTTGCCGCCGATCCACTCGTTGCCACCCTTGGCCAGCGAGTTCTTGATGACGGGCATGTTGACCGGGTCGAGCACGATGACGGCGCTGTCCTTCATGCGCAGCGTGGAGGCCGCGTCGATCCAGTGGCCCTTCCAGCCGGCTTCGCGCAGCTTGCCGTACACCTCGGTGGTGTAGTCACCGCCCTGGGCCGTGACGATGATGTCGCAGCGCTTGAGCTCGTCGATGTCGTAGGCGCTCTTGAGCGCCTTCTCGTTCTTGGCCATCGAAGGCGCGGCACCGCCGGCGTTCGAGGTCGAGAAGAACAGGGGTTCGAAGTGAGCGAAGTCGCCTTCGGCCTGCATGCGGTCCATCAGGACCGAGCCGACCATGCCGCGCCAACCCACCAGACCAACCAGAGTCGTAGCCATGTTGTGTGTCCTCAGTAAACGTGTTTGATGTGGGGCCGCTCAGGGGTCACTGCGCCTTGAGCGCGGCCACCACAGCCTCACCCATCTCGACGGTGCCGACCTTCTTGGTGCCTTCGGAGTAGATGTCGGGCGTGCGCAGGCCCTGCTCCAGCACGGACTGCACGGCGCGCTCGATGCGGCTGGCGGCCTCTTCCTGGTTCAGGCTGAAGCGCAGCATCATGGCGGCGCTCAGGACGGTGGCCAGCGGGTTGGCGACGCCCTTGCCGGCGATGTCGGGGGCCGAGCCGTGGCTGGGCTCGTACAGACCCTGGCCCTTGGCGTTCAGCGAGGCCGAGGGCAGCATGCCGATCGAGCCGGTCAGCATGGCCGCGGCATCAGAGAGGATGTCGCCGAACATGTTGCCAGTGAAGAGCACGTCGAACTTCTTGGGCGCCTTGACCAGTTGCATCGCGGCGTTGTCCACGTACATGTGGTCCAGCTCGATGTCGGGGTACTGGGCATGCACCTCGGTGACAACATCCTTCCAGAACTGGAAGGTCTCCAGCACGTTGGCCTTGTCGACGCTGGTCACGCGCTTGTTGCGCTTGCGCGCGGCCTGGAAAGCCACGTGGGCTATGCGCTCGATCTCGGGGCGCGAGTAGCGCATCGTGTCGAAGGCTTCCGGGGCGCCCTTGAACTCGCCATCGGGCGATTCGCGGCGGCCGCGCGGCTGGCCGAAGTAGATGTCACCGGTCAGCTCGCGGATGATGAGGATGTCCAGGCCAGCGACCAGCTCGGGCTTGAGGCTGGAAGCATGCGTGAGTTGCGGATAGCAGATGGCGGGGCGGAAGTTGGCGAACAGGCCCATGTTCTTGCGCAGGCCCAGGATGGCCTGCTCAGGACGCAGCGGGCGGTCGAGCTTGTCGTACTTCCAGTCGCCCACCGAGCCGAACAACACGGCATCGGAAGCCATGGCCAGGTTCAAGGTGTGCTCGGGCAGCGGGTGGCCGTGCGCGTCGAAGGCAGCGCCGCCGACCTTGGCTTCGTCCAGCTGAAAAGGCAGGTCCAGCACCTTCAGCACCTTGACCGCCTCGTTGACGATCTCGGGACCGATGCCGTCACCCGGCAGCACAGCAATCTTCATGACCATGGTGGTTCTCAGTTCTTCTTCGGAATCAAACGATGCGGTTGTTCAGCCAGGGCTTTTGCGCCAGGCGCTCGGCTTCATAGGCCTTGATCTTGTCGGCGTGGCGCAGGGTCAGGCCGATGTCGTCGAAGCCGTTGAGCAGGCAGTACTTGCGGAAGGGCTGCACATCAAAGGGCAGCTCGGCGCCGTCGGCCTTGATCACAACCTGGCGCTCGAGGTCGATGGTCAGCTCGTAGCCAGGGAAGGCAAACACTTCGTTGAACAGCTGATCGACTTGCTGCTCGCTCAGCACGATGGGCAGCAGGCCGTTCTTGAAGCAGTTGTTGAAGAAGATGTCGGCGAAGCTGGGCGCGATGATGGCGCGAAAGCCGTACTGGTCCAGGGCCCAGGGCGCGTGCTCGCGGCTGGAGCCGCAGCCGAAGTTCTGGCGCGCGATCAGGACGGAGGCGCCCTTGTAGCGTGGCTGGTTCAGCACGAAGTCGGGGTTGGGCTTGCGAGAAGCCGGGTCCTGACCCGGCTCGCCAGCGT
>NZ_DCXA01000109.1:0-2139 GCF_002328915.1 Aquabacterium sp. UBA2148 | reverse complement strand
CGGCTCGCCAGCGTCAAGGTAGCGCCACTCGTCGAACAGGTTGGGGCCGAAGCCCGTGCGCTTGATCGACTTGAGGTACTGCTTGGGGATGATGGCGTCGGTGTCGACGTTCTCGCGGTCCATCGGGGCCACGAGGCCCTTGTGAATGCGGAAGGCTTGCATGGTGCTCTCTTTACTTGGAGGCGGCGCCCGAGATGGTCTCGCCGGCCTTTTCGATGTCCTTGCCGATGCCGTGCACGGTGTTGCAACCGGCCAGGGTGAAAGCGGCGATCAGGGACAGCAGGGTGATCAGGCGGGACATGGGGCGAGGCTCCGTTTGTGCGAGGTTGGGAAGGTTCAGGCGATGCGACGGACGTCGACGAAGTGGCCTTGCATGGCGGCCGCAGCGGCCATGGCGGGGCTGACCAGGTGGGTGCGGCCACCCGCGCCCTGACGGCCTTCGAAGTTGCGGTTGCTGGTCGAGGCGCAGCGCTCGCCCGGCTCCAGGCGGTCGGCGTTCATGGCCAGGCACATGGAGCAACCGGGCTCGCGCCACTCGAAGCCGGCGGCCTTGAAGACCTGGTCGAGGCCTTCGCGCTCGGCCTGCTCTTTGACGAGGCCGGAGCCTGGCACCACCAGGGCCAGCTTCACGTTGGAGGCGATGCGGCCACCGATGCGCTTGACCACCTCGGCGGCGGCGCGCATGTCTTCGATGCGGCTGTTGGTGCACGAACCGATGAAGACCTTGTCGATCCGGATGTCGCTGACGGCCTTGTTGGGCTCGAGCGCCATGTACTGCAGCGCGCGCTCCATGGCGGAGCGCTTGACGGGGTCCTTTTCCTTGTCGGGGTCGGGCACGTTGGCGTTGACGCCGATGACCATCTCGGGCGAGGTGCCCCAGCTGACCTGCGGCTCGATTTGCGAAGCGTCAAGCTCGACGATGGCGTCCCACTTGGCGTCGGCATCGGAGTGCAGCGTGCGCCAGTAGGCGATGGCCTGCTCCAGCTCGACACCCTTCGGGCTGAAGGGGCGGTTCTGCACATACTGGATGGTGGTGTCGTCCACGGCCACGAGACCTGCGCGCGCGCCACCTTCGATGGCCATGTTGCAGACCGTCATGCGGCCTTCCATGCTCAGGGCGCGGATGGCGCTGCCTGCGAACTCGATGGTGTAGCCGGTGCCGCCGGCCGTGCCGATCTTGCCGATGATGGCCAGCACGATGTCCTTGGCCGAGCAGCCCTTGCCGAGGGTGCCCTCGACCTTGATGAGCATGTTCTTGGCCTTCTTGGCCAGCAGCGTTTGCGTGGCCAGCACGTGCTCGACCTCGGAGGTGCCGATGCCGTGGGCCAGCGCACCGAAGGCGCCGTGCGTGGACGTGTGGCTGTCACCGCAGACCACGGTCATGCCGGGCAGCGTGGCGCCCTGCTCCGGGCCGATCACGTGCACGATGCCCTGGCGCTTGTCGCTCATCTTGAACTGCGTGATGCCGAAGCGGTCGCAGTTGGCGTCCAGCGTGTCGACCTGCAGCTTGGAGACGGCGTCCTTGATGCCGTCGCGGCGGTCGGTGGTGGGCACGTTGTGGTCGCTCACCGCGAGGTTCGCCGACAGGCGCCACACCTTGCGACCGGCGATGTCCAGCCCCTCGAAGGCCTGCGGGCTGGTGACTTCGTGCACCAGGTGGCGGTCGATGTAGAGGGTGGCGGTGCCATCTTCTTCGGTGTGGACGATGTGCTCGTCCCAGATCTTGTCGTAGAGGGTGCGTCCCATGGTGCTGCCTGATGCCTGCTGCGTTCTCACGCAAGGGACCCATCGGGCCCCAAGTGATGGTGGGGAAGAAAGACCAAGATTTTATGCGATGCGGCCCAGGCACGGCTGCATCATGGGCACGCAAGCCGCCCTCAGCCCCTGTTCAGGCGCCACTTGGCCAAGCATTCAGCGACGCATTTTGCGCGCACGCATCGGAGCGAAGTCGGTCAGCGGTCGATGGCGGGCGACATCCAGAAACGAAAAAGCCCCGCTCAGAGCGGGGCTTCGTGACTCGGGCGGCACCCACAGGCGCCACCCGGGCAAACCGGTCAGCGCGAAGCGATCGGCTTGACGTCGCGCTTCTCGGCGCCAACGAACAGCTGACGGGGACGGCCGATCTTGTACTCGGGATCG
>NZ_DCXA01000022.1:12636-13179 GCF_002328915.1 Aquabacterium sp. UBA2148 | reverse complement strand
GGGCAGACGCCTGCCGACTACCTGGCCTCATGGCGCGTCTCAGTGGCGCAAGGCATGCTCCGGTCTGGTCGCCCCCTGAAGCATGTGGCCATGGACGTGGGCTATGGCAGCACCAGTGCCTTTGCCCGTGTATTCGAGCGCAAGGTGGGTCAACTGCCGTCGGTGTGGTTGAAGCAGCAGGTTCAGCCCTGACCGCTGCCCCGAAGGCTAGCCCGCAGCCCCCGACACATAGGCCTGTGTGAGCCGATCCCTGGGTGACTCGAACAACTGCTGGCAGCGCCCAAACTCCACCAAGGTGCCCATGCGTTCTTTCATCCAGAAGAACGCGGCGAAATTGGCGATGCGCCGCGCTTGGGCCAGGTTATGGGTCACGATGACCACGGTCAGGCGCCCCCGCAGGCGGGCAATGAGCTCCTCCACCGTGCGCGATGACATCGGGTCCAGGGCGCTGCAGGGTTCGTCCATGAGCAGCACCTCGGGTTGCAGCACCAGGGCCCGAGCGATGCACAAACGTTGCTGCTGTCCACCCGACAGCGACATGTA
>NZ_DCXA01000022.1:0-12565 GCF_002328915.1 Aquabacterium sp. UBA2148 | reverse complement strand
CAGCCACCTCGTCCCAAAGGCCCACGTCTGTCAGGGCCGCCTGGATGCGGGCGCGCCGCTCATGGCGATCCCGTACGCCGTGTTCACGAAGGGGCAGGTCCAGGTTGCGCTCAATGGTCAGCGGAAACGGGTTGGGCTTCTGAAAGATCATGCCCACCCGCCGCCGCAGCGCCAGCAGGTTCACACCGGGCGCCAGCACGGACTGGCCATCCAGCGTCACCTCGCCGCGCACCTGTGCACCGGGCTGGTCGGCCACCAGCCGGTTCAGGGTGGACAGAAAGGTCGTCTTGCCGCAGCCTGAGGGACCGATAAGGGCGGTGATGCAACCCTTGTAGATGTCCAGCGAGACATCGTCCAACACCGGCCGACCATGAAAGCTCACGCCCAGTTGCCGCACCGACAGGTGGGGCACCGGCTCGCAGCAGGGTGGGCCTTCGGCCAGTGCACCCAAGGTGTAGGCACATCCCGGGGCGTGGATGGCATGGGCATCGGTGTTGTTGGTGGTGGTTTTGGCGTCGAAGGGTGTCATGTGCGGTGATCCTTGTGTCTGACCCATTGCATGGACAGCCCCATCGTCACGGCATTGATCAGTGCAATCAGGGTCATCAGCACCAGGGCCGATCCGTAGGCAGCCGCATCGCCGCCGGTCACGTTCATGGACAGGTCGTAGATGTGCACGGCCAGGGCGCGACCGGAGTCGCCCAGGCTGTCGGGCCAGCGGTCAACATAGCCGCTGGTGAAGATGAGCGCGGCGGTCTCGGCGCTTGCGCGGCCAACGCCCAGCATCGCGCCGGCCGTGATGGCGGGCATGGCGGCTGGCAGCAGCACATGCAGCAGCACGCTGGCGCGGGTCATGCCCAGCGCGGCACCCTGGCGGCGCCAGTCATCACCCAGGGCGCTCAGGCCTGCCTCGCTGGTGCGGATGAAGATGGGCAAGACCATGCAGGCCAGAGTGAGGCCACCGGACAGGATGGAAAAACCCAAGCCCAGGGTGACGCAGAAGAACGCGTGTCCGAACAGGCCGAAAACAATGGACGGAATGCCGGCGAGGGCGTCCAGGCTCACGCGCACCACGCGACCGCGTCGGCTGCCTGCAGGCAGGTACTCCGTCAGCCACACCGCACAGGCCAGGCCCAGTGGCAAGGATGTGGCCAAAGCCACCGCCAGAATCAGCAAGGTGGACCACAAGATGGGGGCAATGCCCCCGTCGCGGCCTGCATTGCGGGGTGCCTCTGTCAGGAAGCTCCAGTTGATGGCGGGCCCACCTCGCCACAGCAGATCCAGCAGGATGAGGCCGCACGCGCCCACCACCAGGGCAGCGGTGAGCCAAAGTGCGGCTTTGAACAGGGCATCGCCAGCGCGGCTGGGGGTGTGTTCAAGCATGGCGGGCCCCACGCTCACCGTGTTCACTGCGCGCGGCCAACAGGGCCAGCGCCAGCACCATGGCAGACAGCACCACACCAGAGGCAAACAGCGCGGCGCGGTGCGTGCCCGTGGCGTAGGCCATCTCCAGCGCGATGTTGGCCGTGAGCACGCGCACCGGGTCCAGCACGCTGGTGGGCCACTGGGCCACGTTACCCGCCACCATCAGCACGGCCATGGTTTCACCCAGGGCGCGCGCCAGTGCCAGCACCAGGCCGCTGACGATGCCCGCGCGCGCTGCAGGCAATGCCACGGACAGCACGTGTCGCCGAAGGCTCAGCCCCAGGGCATGGCTGGCCTGTTGCAAGGTGCGGGGCACGGCCTGCAGCGCCGAGGCAGCCGTGAGCGCCACCGTGGGCAGGATCATCAAGGCCAGAACCAAGGCGGCAGTCAACAGGCTGGTGCCCGGCGGGTGCTGGTCGGCCAGCCAGGGCACCAGCACCGTCAGGCCCCACAGCCCGAACACCACAGACGGGGTGCCAGCCAGCAGCCCCAAGACCCATTGCAGGGTGCGTCTGGCGCTGTTGGGCGCCACAAACTGCATGAACACCGCACTGCCCAGCCCCAGCGGGGCCGCCAAGAGCAAAGCACCCAGCGACACCAACACCGTGGCCAGCAACATGCCGCCCATGCCGAACTCGCCATCCAGGGGATACCAGGCATGGTCGCCCAGCACATCGGCCCATCCCAGGTGGCTCAGCACCGGCCAGGCCTGGGCTGCCAAGAACACCACGATGAACAGCGCCAGGCTGCCCACCAGTGCCGACACGACGGCCAGCGGCAAGGGCCACCAGCGGTCAGCGTGCCAGCGGGACGAAGAACTGGGCCCTGACGAGGTCATGCACGTCCTTGGATTGTGCGAAGTCGAGGAACTGACGGGTGAGCGCAGAGGGCTGGCCCTTGACCACCAGGTTCAAAGGGCGCGAGAGCGGGAACTTGCCCGCCTGCACCTGGGCGACGGTGGCGGGCACCCCGGCCATGGGCAGCAAGCGGATCGGTGTGCCTTGCCCAGCCTCGTATTCGGCCGTGCCAATGGACACATAGCCGATGGCACCAGGGTTGCCCGCCACAGTCTTGATGCCTTGCTGGTTCTCGCCAATCACCACCTGCGCACGGATGTCTTTGTTCTTGAGCTGGAAGTGCTGCAGGAATAACTCCAGCGTCGAGCGGCCTTCGGCCTTGTTCACCACAGTGATGGGGCGGTCTGCCCCGCCCAGTTGCTTCCAGTTGCGGATCTCGCCCGTGTAGATGGCCTTGATCTGCACATCGCTCAAAGCGGGCACCTTGTTGCTGCGGTGCAGGATGACGCTGACCCCGTCCAGGGCGATGGGGGTGGCCGTGAGGTCGGCCTCGTCGGCTTTGAGTGCGCGCGACACCATGCCCACTTGGACCAGGCCCTGGCGGGCTTCGCTGATGCCGCGAGACGAGCCACCCGATTGCACATCAACGCGCACACCCGGGTGGCGTTGCTCGAAACGCTTGGCGATTTCAGCCACCAGGGGGGCCACGGTGCTGGAGCCCGACAGGGTGATCTGCTGCGCAAGAGCTTGTGCAGTCAGGCCCGAGGCCGTCAGTGCAAGGCATGCGCCGATCAGCATGCGCCGGTGCAAGTTCAGGGATGACATGTGGGTTCCTCAGTAGCGCATGACGTTTAGCAGGATCGATGGCGGCTCAGCAGCAGCCACCCGATGACCCGTTGTTGTTGGCTGCCGGTGTGGCGTCGAACGGGATGCTGCTGCCACACCCCTCAAACAGGCCAAAGTGCTGCCTGAAATCGCCGATGAACTGGAAGTGCTTGGCAAAGCGGGAGTCGTGCAGCATGCGGAAGGTGTTGCCACACACGGGGAACACGCGCCCGGTCTCGATGGCATGGTGCTTGTCGAGCATGAAGCCATGCGGCAGGTGGGGGATGCTGCCCTGGTAGATCACGGCCTGGCCGTGGTCTTCGCAGGCGTCTTCCAGGCCATCGAGCTTGAACAGGCGGTAAGTGGCCGAGTAAAAGCGCAAGTTGCCCAGCTTGGCAGCCAAGGCGGGGTCGGTCACGCTCAGGGGGCGGTCGTCCACCAAGCGCGGGTCGATGAAGCCAGCGCCACGGGCCAAGCGCAAGAAGTCGTTCCAGTACAGCGCGCCGCCCAGGCATTCGCCGTACAGCACCGGGTCGTTGCGCACCGCCTCGGGCACGCGCCGGTCGGCGTAGACATCCGAGAAATAGAACTCGCCACCCGGTTTGAGCAGGCGCTGTACGCCGGCCAGCACGGCAGCCTTGTCCGGCGACAGGTTCACCACGCAGTTCGATACGATCACATCGAAGCTGCCGAGCTCCAGGCCCAGCTCGTCCAGCCGCTCGATGTAGCCGTGCAAGAAGCGCACGTTACTGTAGCCAAAAGCCTCGGCGTGGTGGGCCTGATGGGCGCGGGCCACGGCCAGTTGTTCATCGGTCATGTCCACGCCCACCACCTCGCCGGTGGGGCCCACCAGTTGGGCCAGCGCGTACACATCGCGCCCGGAGCCACAGCCCAGGTCCAGCACGCGGCAGCCCTCCAGCAGCGGCGGGCACACGAGGCCACAGCCGTAGTAGCGCGACAGCACTTCGGGGTGGATCTTGGCCAGCAGCGGCTTGAACCACTCGGGCACCTGGCTGATGTCGCAGCACGCGGTGGTCTTGAGGTCGGCGGTCTGGGTGAGCTGCTTGCCGTAATAGTCTTGAACGATGTCGTGCATGGCCGTGTCCTTGGGCTTTGCGAAGGGATGGGGGAGGGGCGTCGATGTTGTTGGCCTGGTGTCGGCCTCAGGCCGGGTGGCCAGGCACGTGGCGGTCGCCTCGCCACCACTTGAGGGAATCGATGAGGTCAAAGGCCAGGCTGATGCCGTTGACCACCAGCAGCACGATGATCAGCACGCGTTCGGCCTCATCCATGGGCGTGGCCCCGGCCGAACCTGTCAGCCTGAGGGCTAAGAACACATGCAGCGGAATCCAGGCCACCAGGTGTGGCACCGACATCAGCTTGCTCATCCCCTGTTCAACCCACATGATGGGCACGTTGGTGGCCACCACGAACACCGCAGCCCATGCCGCCCAATGGCCAGATGGGGTGTCGGTCAACAAAAAAGCGGTAGCGTTGGCGGGCACGAGGATGCCGCCCACCCACACCTGCACCCACAAGGGCAGGCTTCGGTAGGAATGCCAGATGGTAAAGAGTCGGCTGAGCATGGTCAGGGCACCTTGCATGGGGTCAATGGTGGGGATCAGGATGTGGACGAGGCGTCGAAGCGGCAGGCTTGATCGCGCGCCACAAAATGCAGATCGGCAAAGCCTGCCCGGGCCTGTTCTTTCGTGTTGTCGGTGTCCGATGCGACAGCCAATGAAGCCGCCTGGTGGTCGAACTTGCCGAACAACTGAAGCGCATCGGCCATCACATCGCGCCGCTCGTTCACCCAGCGTCCCGCCTGCTGGCGGCCACTTTTCATCACGATCATCTGCGTGCGATCGGTGTAGGCGTTGGGCAGGATGGTGCCTGGTGGGTGGCGGTTGTCCCACACATAGTTCAAGGCGGCGTCGGGCACATGGTCGCCGTAGATGCTGCGCGCCAGGGCCAGCTTGGTGCGCAAGCCAAAGCCCAGCGCCTGGGGTGGCAGCTTGAGTGCCACGTAGACGCGTGCGGCGTAGTCGTCTCCGGATTTCTGCGTCATGTCGGCCTTTTGCAAGACGTCATCCACACGCCAGCGCCAGCACAGCACGGGGGTTTGCATCAGGTTCACCGTCAGGGGCCTGGCCATCAGGGCCATGCTGCCGTCAGCGCGCGCTTCGATGCCCGTCACGCCGTCCCAGCGTTTGACGGTGTACTGCGTGGGCGGTATGCGTTCGTCCAGTCGAATAAGTTGCCAGGGCGATGGCGGTGCCGATGCGGGGGCCGCGAAACGACCCACGTCTTGCGCAATGGCTGGGATGGCGGGGGTGGCTGATGCCCCAGCGGCGCCATCGGCCAAGGCGGTGCCTGCTGCCATGCAGAGGCTCAGCCCCATGCAGCAAGCCGACACCGTCAACCTGATCGACCTCAATGGCTGCGCGGTGCGTGTGCGTTCATGACATGACATGGGGGTGCTCCTGTGTCCAGTGGGCCGGCAGATGTTGCAGGTCGGCGGGCTCGTCGATGTCGTGCAGCACGGGCATCTGGTGCACGCGCAGACCTGCTTGCACAAGGCGGTTCAAGGTTTCTTGCGCAACCACCTCGGTGCTCCACGCCATCTCCGTGAAGATGTTGGGAAAGAACTCGCGCAGCCCCAGCGCGACGTAGCCGCCATCGCTGGCGGGCGCCATCACGGCGTCGTGCGTGTGCAAGTGCAGCGCGGCCTCGCGAAGGACTGACGCGTCCAGTGCGGGGCAGTCGGTACCGATCAGGATGCAAGGCTGACCGACTGCGAGACTGCGGTGAGCGGCCCTGGCCAGGCGCTCGCCCAGGTCCCCGCCTTCCTGGTCTGACACCTGCAAGCCAGTTGGCAGGGGCAGGGTCTGCCACAGAGCATCGTTCAGCGGGGTTCGACACAACTCGACGGGGCCCACGTCGGCTTGCAAGGCCTCGTGCAGGGTGTGCAGCAGCAAGCGCGTGGCCAGGGCTGCTGCGCCACCCGCCCCAAGCGCGGGGATCAAGCGCGTCTTGGCAAAGCCTGCCCGGGGCGCCTTGGCGAACACGATGATGCGAATGGGCTGAGGCACGGCGTTCATCGGTAGGCCCTCGCGATGGATTCGGCCGAGGCGCCCAGCCAGTAGGCCAGGCGCAGGCGCCACATCAACACGATGGTGCGCCACACGCCCCGGGTTTCCCAACGGCGCCCGGAGGTGATCACCTGGTCGGCCAGGCAGGCCGGCGGGGATCGGCGCTTGAGCCGCTTGCACAACTCGATGTCTTCCATCAGCGGCTGCTCAGGAAAGCCGCCACAAGCCTGAAACACCGTGCGCCGGACAAAAATGGCCTGGTCACCCGTGGCGATGCCGCTCAGGCGCGAGCGCAGGTTCATCATGCGGGCCACCACCTTCAACCATGGTGATTGCCCGCTGATGCGCACATCAAAGCGGCCCCAAACAGGGGCTGGGACGCCCAACGACGCACCAACCGGTGCGCCCAGGGCCTGAGTCACGCGCTGCTCGGCGCCATCGGGCAAGCGGGTGTCGGCATGCAGGAACAGCAGCACGTCGCCACGGGCCTGCCTGGCCCCGGCGTTCATCTGCCGTGCCCGACCAGCAGGGGCGTCGATCACCGTGAAACCCGCGACCCGCGCCATGACGGCACAGCCGTCCGTGCTGCCGCCGTCCACCAGCAGCACCTCGCAACCTGCCCGCTGCAGGGGCAACAGGTGCGCCAGCAACTCGGGCAACACAGCGGCTTCGTTGAGCATGGGCACGATCACGCTGAGCTTCATGCCGAGGCCCCCCGGCGCCAGGTGTGGAACCGCGCCAGCCAGCGCAACACACCTTGTGGCGCGTGCGCCCGCTTCCACTCACCCGCCACGTATTTGTTGGATTCGGCCAGCGTGGGATAGGTGTGGATGGTCGAGAGGATCTTGTTGAGCCCCAGGCCCCAGCGCATGGCCAGCACGAACTCGGCCAGCAGGTCACCCGCGTGCTCGCCCACGATGGTCACCCCCAGGATGGTGTCCTTGCCTGGCACGGTCAGCACCTTGACAAAGCCATGGGCGGAACTGTCGGCGATGGCGCGGTCCAGATCGTCGATGCCGTAGCGGGTGACTTCGAAGGCGATGCCTTTTTCGCGGGCTTCCAGCTCGTTGAGGCCCACGCGCGCCACCTCGGGGTCGGTGAAGGTGGCCCAAGGGATGACGCGGTAGTCGGCCTTGAACTTCTTGAAGTCGCCGAACAAAGCGTTGACGGCGGCATACCAGGCCTGGTGGGCGGCGGTGTGCGTGAACTGATAGGGGCCAGCCACATCACCGGCGGCAAAGATGTTGGGGTAGAGGGTTTCGAGGTATTCGTTGGTCTGCACCGTGCGCTGGGTGGGGATGCCCAAGTCCTCCAGGCCGTAGCCCGTCAGGCGGGCGCTGCGGCCCACGGCGCAGATGAGGGCGTCGAACGGCAAGGCCAGCGTCTTCCCCTGGTGCTCAACGATCAGTTGCTTGTCGCCACTGGCCGCGCGTTCGCAGCGCACGGCCTTGTGCCCGGTCAGCACCTGCACACCGTCAGCCTGCAACGATTGCCGCACCAACTCGGACACCTCGGCGTCTTCGCGTGCCAGGATGCGCTCGCCCATTTCCACCTGGCTGACCTGCGCGCCCAGGCGGGCCAGGGCTTGGGCCAACTCGGAGCCGATGGGGCCGCCGCCCAGCACGACCACGCGGCGGGGGATGTCGTCCAGTTGCGAGAACGCTTCCCACAAGGTGTCGCTGGTGAGGTAGCCCACCTCGTCCAGACCGGGCAAGGGCGGCACGAAGGGACGGGCACCTGCCGCGATGACGATGCTGCGGGCCGTCAGGCGCTGCGTGCCACCACCGTTGAGGGCGATCTCGACCGTCCAGGGGTCGACCAGGCGGGCATGCCCTTGCACCACGTCCACGCCCAGTTGGGTGTAGCGCTCGACGCTGTCGTGAGGCTCGATGGCGCGCACCACCTCATTGACTCGCGCCATCACATGCTTGAACGAGAACCGTGGCGACGCATCAGAGGTGCCATCTGGCACGCCCGCTGGGTTGAGCAGGCCATAGCGATCGGCATGGCGCATCTGGTGGGCCAGCTTGGCGCTCTTGATCAGGGCCTTGCTGGGCACGCAGCCGTAGTTCAGGCAGTCGCCACCCATCTTGTGGGCCTCCACCAGCGTGACCTTGGCCTTGACAGCCGCGCCAATGTAGGCGGTGACCAAGCCCGCTGCACCGCCACCAATGACGATGAGGTTGCGGTCAAACGCCTTGGGGCGCTGCCAGCGCGCATACACCCGGCGCCGCTGGTACCAACCCACGGCCTTCTTGGCCAGCAGGGGAAAAACACCCAGGAGAGCCGAGGCCATCAGGAAGCCGGGCGTGAGGATGCCTGACACGCCGTCCATCTGGGCCAACTGGGTGCCCGCATTGACGTACACGGCGGTGCCTGCCAGCATGCCCACCTGGCTGACCCAGTAAAAGCGCCAGGCTGGCATGGGCGTGAGCCCCATCAACAAATTGACCAGGAAGAAGGGGAAGATGGGTACCAGGCGCAAGGTGAAGAGGTAGAACGCGCCTTCACGCGCGACGCCATCGTTGAGCGCCTGCAGGCGCTGACCAAAGCGCTGCTGCACCATGTCGCGCAGCAAATAGCGCGACACCAGAAATGCCAGCAGCGCGCCGATGCTGGAGGCAAACGACACGATCACCGTGCCCCACCCCAGACCAAACAGCGCACCGGCTGCCAAGGTGAGCACGGCAGCCCCCGGCAGCGACAAAGCCGTGGCCGCGATGTAGGCGGCGGTGAACAGCAGGGCCGTTTGCACGGGCGACGCATCGCGCCAGGCCGTGAGCTGGCCCAGGCTGGCCTGGATGCCTTGCAGGGTCAGTTGCTCGTGCAGTCCGGTGATGAAAAACAAGGCGATGGCCGCCACCACGGCCGCCAGGATGAACGCGCGCTTCATGCTGCCACCTCCTTCAACGCGCCGCCACAGCTGGAGCCACTGCCTGCGGTGCAGCCAAAGCAGTGGTCGGCCACGCGGATGGGGTGATCGTCCAGTCCCTCGGTCAACAGGTCGCGCAGGTGCAGCGGTGCCTGGGCGCCGCGCCGTGACGGCGTGGGCAAGCCCAGTTGCTGGTTGAAGTCGCAGTCAGACAACTGGCCCTGCCAGTCCACGCTGACCAGGCTGCGGCACATCACATGGGCCAGGTTCTCGTCGCGGTGTTGCGCCTTGAGCAAGTTCATGTAGGTGTGGAACTGCCCCTTCGAGATCAGGGTGGAGCCAAAGCGCTGGATGGGCATGTTGGCCAACGCAAACAAGGTGTTGAAGCTGATGCCAAAGTGCTGTTGCAGCTCGCGTTTGTAGTCGGCCTCCAGCTTGGCTTGTGGTGGCGGCAACACGGGCCCCTGGGGGTTGTAGACCAGGTTGAGCACCAGGCCCGAGCCCGCTTGCCCGTAGCCCAGGGCGTTGAGGCGCTGCAGGCCGGCGATGCTCTTGTCGAACACGCCCGTGCCGCGCTGGCGGTCCACGTTGTCGGCTGAATAACAAGGCAGCGAGGCCACCACCTCCACCTCATGTTCAGCCAGAAAATCGGCCAGGCCCTCTTGTCCGGGCTCGAACAGGATGGTCAGGTTGCAGCGGTCGATCACTTTCACGCCCAAGGCGCGTGCACTGACCACCAGATCCCGAAAGCCAGGGTGCAGCTCGGGCGCCCCGCCGGTCAGATCCAGCGTGTCGATGCCGCGTGCCTTGAGCACCTGCGGGATCAAGGCCAGGGTGTCCGCGTCCATCATCTCGGTGCGGTTGGGCCCCGCGTTGACGTGGCAATGCAGGCAAGACTGGTTGCAGCGGTAGCCCAGGTTGACCTGCAGGGTGCTCAGGCGCTGGCGACGCAGGGCAGGGAAGCGGGTGTCTGCCAATAGCGGCAAGGTGGCATGCATGGAGGGCCTTTCAACGCCTTGATTTAGGTTTCAAGGCGTAGTCGTGCGGCCCTGGCCAGTTCTTACAACTTTATTTTGAGCCAGCGCGGATCGGTGCTGTGGCAATTCATGGCGTCGTCCGATCAACCCAGCGCAAACCATGAAAATCAAAGCCCTGGTCCAGCAGCGGCTTGACAACCTGAAAATAGGGCGATACGTCAAAGTCACGCGGTGCAAACAGACTGTGGTGACGGATGCGGGCAATTTCTTCAATGCAAGCCGGGCAATCGGGTGAATCGCTGCGGCGCTGTTCGATCTCAGGCAGGATCGGATAACGAACAGATTGAAAAGCCTGTGCAATCAAGGTCGAGCAGATGGCGCGGGTTGGGTCTCCGCTACCCAACGCCAGCATATGCCTTCGCATGCCCAGCGGCACTGGGGGCGTCGGCAACAAGTAGCGCGCCAGATCAATCACATTGCGCAGGTCGTAGCGGTTGCCGATGCGCTCAATCGCATAGCTGCACACACGCTGACATTCCGCGTCGGTCAGCCCGATTGGACGACAAATCCGGCTGGGTAACATTGCCAAGGCATCCAGCGTTACGCTGCGCACCCCGTCCACGGTATCCGCTTCGACCAGCACATGCCCGGACGGCCTCCCTTGCTCGGCGAGTAAGGGGCCAACGTAAAGCGCGGCATGCGACCACGTGGATTGAGTCAGGTACTTGATGGCCGTGCTGACACGGCTGTTTCCTTCAACGAGTAGCACATCGCCAGGTTGGAGCGTGGTTGCGAGGAGCGACGCTGGCGTGACGGGGGCGGTGGCATGAACATGACGTTCTTGACTCAGAAAACGGGCCAGCCCTCGGCCGAAATACGACAAAACAGGGTTCATGTTGTCTTTCGTCCTCAAATCACATCAGCGTCGGGGCGGAGCTTGTGGTGCTGACGGGTCGTCTTTGGCGAAACGCCTAGCAATCTGCCGCAGGTCCTGCATGTGGTCGCCGAAATTTCGGCATCCTTCGCACATCCAGCAGTGGAACCTCAGGTGCGCACGCTCACCCAGCGACAGGGGGCGCTCCAGGCCTTCTGAGAACAGGTGGGTCACCTCTCTGCAGTTTTTCATGCCACAGCCCCCCCTTGAAACCACCGGTTCTCCAGGCACTCGCGCAAACGCAAACGAGCCCGGTACAGCGTGACGTGCAGGTTGCTGGTGGTGATGCCAACTTCCTTGCACACTTCGCTGGGCGCCATCTCGACGAACTCGCGCATCATGAAGACCCGCGCCTGCTGATCGGGCAGGTGATTCAGGCAGGCCTCAAAAACGCGCCAGAACTGCTGGTCTTCCAAGGCTGAATCAGGCCCATTCCAGCGACCGGGTCGCTCGTCTGGCTGCCAGAAGCCTTTGCGGTCGAACAACTCGTTCAGGTCGTCCTCTTCCTGATCACTCCCCAAGAGGCGGCTGGCTTCGACCAAGCGATGGCGCTGACGCAAGGTGTCGGCAATCTTGTTTTTGAGGATGGCGAACACCCAGGTCTTGAGCGAAGCCTCCCGCTTGAACGAGTCGGCATTCTTCATGGCACCGATCAGGGCCTCTTGAACCGCGTCTTCAGCCAGATGGGCATCGCGCAACTGAAGGGTCGCGAATTTCAACATGTGTCGGCGCAGGTCTTCCAGAAATACGGGATCGGCCCAGTTCAGCTCGACCTCCGGCTCTGGTTGAACGCGTGTGCTGCGGGTGCTTGAACTCATGACTGACCTTTGTGATTCATCTCATTCTTGACCGCGCTGTAGGTTGACACGCAGTATGGCACCAGGTAGTTCATGGCAACCTGCCACCAGGAGATGGGCTCACCCCTCCACACATGCGAGCCCTGGTTGACCGCATTGAGGACGGTGCCCACCACCAGCGCCACTTTGACTGCGTTGCGCATGATGTGGGGTGTGCAGGCCGTGCGCAGGAAGACTTTCATGTGGAAGATCCCTCTTGGATGCGCGCCATGAAGCGTCGGTCGATGCGGTCTTTAAGGCGCCACACCCACGCCCCCGCTGCGCTGAAGGGCCCCCAGGAGGCGATGGCCTGTCCCCCACCGACGGCCAGCAGGTACAGCGACCATCGCCTGGGGGTGTAGGTTGTCAAAGGGCCGCCACTCAAACTGGCCAGCAGGTTGTTGGCCAGCACGTGGCCTGCCCTGACCGCGTGTACCCCGGAGCGCGCCACGTTGCGGTCGATGCGCGCGCACACATCCCCCGCCGCAAACACATTCGGGTGCGAGGCGCTTTGGTGATGTCCATTGACCGCCACGAAACCATGCTCATCGAGCTGCAGCTTGGACAGGCTCAGCCAAACGGGGGCGCGCGCACCTGTGGCGGCGATGACGGCGTCCAGGTCTCGCGCCTGACCGTCGTCGAGCAGCACCCCCTGCGGGGTGCCCACCGCACGGCGTTGAATCACCTCGACGCCAGCGTCGCGCAGGGCCTGCGCCACCCTTCGCTGCACAGCAGACGCGTGGCCAGGCAGCAGGCCATGCCCCCCAGTGATCAAGCACACAGATGCCGAGACGCCTGCGTGGCGCAAGG
>NZ_DCXA01000021.1:13891-14261 GCF_002328915.1 Aquabacterium sp. UBA2148 | reverse complement strand
CCGACGCGGGCGATGGTGTCGGTCGAGCGTGCGATGGTGAGCAGGCGGATGGCGACTTCGCGCAGCAGGCCGTCACCGGCGCGGTAGCCACAGGAGTCGTTGATGGCCTTGAAACCGTCGAGGTCGATGTAGAGCAGGGCCAGGCGGCGCTGGCGGGCTTCGGCTCGCAGAGCGGCAGAGGCGAGCTGGTCTTCCAGCATCAGGCGGCTGGCCAGGCCGGTGAGCGGGTCGGACATGGACGAACGAGGAGGCGGGGTCAGCTCGCCTGGGCCTGGGCCTGCGCCGGGCACCTCATGGTCTTCGAACAAATCGGTGAGATCGTCGTGCGGAGGCTCGCGTGGGTCGCCTCCTGATGGCCCGGCATCCAGGG
>NZ_DCXA01000021.1:13276-13772 GCF_002328915.1 Aquabacterium sp. UBA2148 | reverse complement strand
CACCTTGGTCGGCAAGGCGGCGGCTTCAGGGGCCAGCGAGGCCTTGTTGCGCCGGCGAGCGCTCAGCAGGTGGTTGGCCCAGGCGCCCAGCATGGCGCCGATGAGGGCCACGCCCACCAGCCACCACGCTTGCAGCGCCACGCCCATCATGGGCGGCTGGCCTCCAGTTCGGACCAGGCGGTGGCGATGTCACTGGCCTCCGGGTCGGCTTCTGGCTGGGTGTCCAGCGGGATGGCGTTCGAAGCCAGCGGCATGGGCGCGCCGCGCTGGCCCAACCACTTCATCAGCGTGGGCTCGGACATCGGTCGCGCGAAGAGGAAGCCTTGCAGTTCGTCGCAATGCAGCTGGGCCAGGATGTCGGCCTGGTCCTGTGTCTCGACGCCCTCGGCCACCACCTTCAGGCCCAGCGCATGGGCCAGGCGCACCACGGCTTCGACGATGGCTTGCGCGTCGAGGCTGCTGTCGAGGTCGCGCACGAAGCTGCGGTCGATCTTGA
>NZ_DCXA01000021.1:3146-13215 GCF_002328915.1 Aquabacterium sp. UBA2148 | reverse complement strand
GAAGCTGCGGTCGATCTTGAGCTGGCGCGCGGGCAGGCGGCGCAAGTAGCTCAGCGACGAGTAGCCGGTGCCAAAGTCGTCGATGGACAGGCGCACGCCAATCTGATCGAGCATGTCGAAGACCCGCAGTGAGGCCTCGATGTCTTCCATGGCCACCGATTCGGTGATCTCCATGAGCAGCATGCGCGCGGGCACGCGGTGGCGGCGCAAGGCCTCGCGCACGCGTTGCTCCAAGTCGGGCTGACGCAGCTGGTGCACCGACAGGTTCACCGCCACGGGGATGTCCAGGCCCAGGTCGTGCCACACGCGCAGGTGGCGACAGGCCTCGTCGATGACCCACTGACCCAACTCACCGATCAGGCCAAAGCGCTCGGCCACAGGGATGAACTCGGCGGGGCTGACCATGCCTCGGGTCGGGTGGTGCCAGCGCAGCAGCGCTTCGACGCCAGCCAGCTCGCCCGTGGTGGCGCGCAACTTGGGTTGGAAGTGCAGCGTCAGCTCGTTGCGGGCCACGGCGTGGCGCAGGTCGCGCTGCATCTCGACCTGGGCTGCGCCCACGCGGTCCATGCCACGCTCGAAGAAGCAGTACACGCCACCACCTGCGCGGCGGGCGGTGAGCATGGCGTCATTGGAGTGCGACATCAGCTGCTCGGCCGTGGCGCTGTCGGGGTAACGGGCCACGCCGATGGAGCAGCTGACCGTGATCTCCTGGTCCTGCACCAGGCAAGGCTCGTGCACGGCGTCTTGCAGGCGCTGGGCCAGCACGGCGGTGACGTGTTCGTCGTTGAGCCCACGGCAAGCGATCAAGAACTCATCGGTGTCGGAGCGCGCCAGCACGTCGCCTTCACGGATGAGGCCCTGCAGCCTGAGCGACAGCGTCTGGATCAGGCCATCGCCCACGCTGTGCCCATAGGTGCCCGTGAAGGCGTGAAAGCCGTCGATGTTCAGCCGCATCACGCTCAGGTTGAGCACCTGGTCGGTGGCTTCGTGGATGAGGTGACGCACCTGCTGCTCGAAGCCCGTTCGGTTGGGCAGCCCGGTGGCCGCGTCACGCAAGGAGGCCTCTTCCAGCGCGGACTGCGCGGCCTTGAGGGAGTCGGACAGGGCCTGGTTTCGAGCCAGGTTGCGCGCGTCCTGCAAGGTGCCGATGTGCGCCATCACGAGCAGGATGAGCACGGTGGCGGTGAGCACGAACTCCAGCGAGTCACCGGAGAGCTGCCCCTCGCTCAGGCAGTTGGCCGCCAGGGGGATGCCGACCGCGCTGACCTGCAGGACCAGGCCCGCCCAGATGACCGAGCCCACCATCACGGCGATGGCCAGGTGGCGGGTCTGGTGGTGATCTCGGTCGAGCTCGGCCTGCATCAGCAAGGCACCCAGCGAGCACCCGAGCAAGACCAGCAGGAAGGCGGCGCCCGACGCCTTGGCGTCCCAGATCATGGCCGGCTGCAGCATGATGGACGAGGCGTTGACGAACACCAGCATCTGCACGCCCACGGCGACCAGCACGGCACCCAGCAAGCGCGTTCGCCAGCGCAGGTCGCGGTGGGTCTGCATCCAGATGGCAGCTGCGGCGATGACGATGGCAGGCAACCAGGACGCCAGCACGACGTCGCGCACATAGCCCACCTTGATGGGCAACTGCATCGCCACCAGGCTCAGAAAGCTCGCCGCCCAGATGCCCGTGCCCACGACGAGCGCGCCGCCCAGGATCCAGGCCAGGCCGGCTTCTCGGTCATTGGCCCGCACTCGGCGGATCACCATGCCTTGCAGCGAGATGGCGTACACGGCAAGCAACCAGGCCGGCGCGAGGGCCGAGCCGCTCCAGCTTGCTGCCATGAAGGTTGAAGACATGCGTGCTCCCGATTCGTTCACACACCAAGGTGTGATCGGGATATCGGCGGGTGCGCGCGTGGGCTTGAGCGCCCGGGGTGGTCAGCGGCGGTGGAGCGTCAATGCTTCACGGATGCCACCCGGTGAAATGCGTCAGTGCATCACCACGGGCTGCTGCGCCATGCCGGCGTAGCGCTCGAGGTAGGCATCGAACTCTTCGATGCTGGGAGACGACTCGATCAGGGCCTCGACACCTTCCTTGAAGGTTTCGGCCAAGGCGCCTTCGATGAAGATTTCCTTGCGGGCGAACTTGTCGACGATCTCGTAGCCACCACGGGTCAAGGCGGCGCTGTGGCGAACCGGGCCGTGCTCATCGGCGGCCAGTTCGATCTGCACCACCGCGTAGCTGTCCGAGTTGTAAAGCATGTGCATGGACGACACTCCAGGGTCCTTGAGACCGACTTCCGTCATGGCTTTGGCCGACTGGCCATTTCCATCATGACGGCTCCATCGGCCTCGTCACCCCCCGACTTGAGGGCGAAGCAGCCCACGTCAAGGCCTGGCGTGTCGGAATGCACGCGATCCCCCGCGAACGCGCGGGCGGATCTCTGCGGGGTCAGGGCTTGCGAAAGCTCAGCGTGACGTCGCCCAGGTGGATGCCGAACTTGCTCATGGCGGCACGGTTGAGCACGACCTGGCCGTCCACGCGGTACATCCAGTCGTCGAACTGGAACTCGATGGGCTTGCCGTCAACGGGCACGCGCATGGTGTAGCTGAAGCGGATGGCGTTGCCCGATTGTTCGCCCACGGCGACGCCGACGATGTCGGCAGCGCGGCCCTCGAAGCGCCCGCCGCCCAGGTCCTTGAGTTGCCAGACGCGGCGCTCCTTCTCGCCATTGCTGTAGGTGAAATCTTCTTCCAGCACGCCGCTGTCGCCGCTCCAGCGGCCCTGCATGGCCACCGTGAAGCGCTTGACGACGCGCCCCGACCTGTCGGTGAACATGCCGTGCGCCTGCACGGGGCCGGAGAAGTAGCCGCGGAAGTCCATGGCGGGCTGCTCGGCCTGGTAGTCGGTCGGCTTGGGGGCGGAGCCGCAGGCCGACAGGCCGAGGGCCAAGGTCAGCACGATGGCACCGACGGCCTTGCGGCGCTGGATGATGGGCTTGGATGGGGTCATGTCGAACTCCATAGAAGGTGTCCTGAATGGTGGTGGGCCACGTCAGGGAACAGGGATGGCGGATCAGGCCAGCGCCGGGTGATGACGCCAGCGCCAGCAGGCCACCAAGGCCAGCAACTTGAACAGGCAGGGCAAGCCGCCGTAGACCCAGCTCAGCGCGTTCAGGCCAGCGGGGTCCTGGGTGCCCGGGGTGTAGCCCAGGGCTTGCAAGGCGGGCAAGGCCAGGCCCGCCGCCAGCGCGAGGTTGAGCTTGGTGGCCCATTGCCACCAGCCTGCGTAAGCGCCCTCGGCTTGAGCGGTGTGGCCGGCGCGTTGCACCACCCCGGTCAACAGCGTGCCCGGCGCGGTGAGGTCGGCCCCCAGGGCAAAACCGCCCGCCAGGCAGATGACGAGGTAGCCCACGCGATCGCCTTCGCCCAGGCCGAGCACGCTGACAAAACTGAGCACGCTCAGGAGCATGCCCAGCGCCCAGGCGCGCATGGGGCCGATGCGCCCGATCAGGCGCACCCACAGCGGCACGCCGAGTGCGGCCATCAAAAAGTACAGACCCAGGAACAGGGGCGCACCGTCCATTGCGCGCAGCCGGTCCTGGATGAAGAACAGCACCAGCGTCGCCGGGATGGCGCTGGCCACGCCGTTGACCAGGAACAGGGCCATGAGTCGGCGAAAGCCGGCGCCCTGCCAAGGCTGGGACAGCGGCGTGGTGGCCTGCGCGTGGGATGCCTGATCGCTCGCGGCCCTCGTCACTGGCGCCGGCCTGGGGCCCTTGCTCAAGGCCCACACACCCGCCATCAACCCCAGGGTCAGCACGGCACTCGTCCAGCCCATGCCAGCTTGCGTGGCCAGCACATTGGCCAGCAGCACCCCGAAGAGCCCGAAGCCCTCGCGCCAGGCCACCAGCCGGCTGCGCTGGGCCACGTCGCCGCCCAGCCGCGTGCCCCAGGCCAGGTGCAACACGCTGGTCAGGCTGTAGGCCAGGAAGGTGAAGATGAGCGTGACGGCGCACCAGGCCAGCAAGGGCACGGTCTGCCTGACCGGCGGGTGAAACAGCAGCACGAAGCCCAGCGCCAGCGCGAGCACCGCCATGAAAGCCGCCATCAAGGCCCTCTGAGGTTGCGCCAGCCAACGATCGGCCCAGCGCCCGAGCAAGGGGTCGATGAAGGCATCGGCCAGCCTGGTGAACAGCAGCACGGCCCCCAGCGCGGCCAGGGGCAGGCCATAAGCCTGGGCATGGTGCTGCGGCAGCACCACGTAAAGCGGCATGGCCACAAAGGCCAGGGGCAAGCCCAGCAAGCCGTAGCGCGCGCTGGCCGAGTGCGTCAGCATGGCGTTCAGGCCGGCTTGCGCAGGGTGTACTGAACGACGTTGGTGTTGCCCATGTCGAACGCGGCCTCGCAGTAGGCGAGGTAGAACTCCCAGATGCGCTGGAAGCGCTCGTCAAAGCCCAGGCGCTGGACCTTTTCCAGGTGAGCATGGAAGTCAACCCGCCAGCGGCGCAGGGTCTCCGCGTAATCAGGGCCGAAAGCCAGGGCGTTGACCACCTCCAGCCCCGCCTCGCGCGCGGCTTCGCGGAAGGCGCGGTCGCAAGGCAGCAGGCCGCCGGGGAAGATGTACTGCTGGATGAAGTCCGTCGACTTCACGTAGCGCTCGAACAGGTCGTCGTGGATGGTGATGGTCTGCAGACAGGCCTGGCCACCCGGCTTGAGGCAGCGGTTCAGGGTCTCGAAGTAGCTGGGCCAGTACTCCCGGCCCACGGCCTCGAACATCTCGATGGAGACGATGGCGTCGAAGGGCTCGTCACGGATGTCGCGGTAGTCCTGCAGGCGCAGGTCGGCGCGCTCGGACAAGCCAGCGCGGGCCATGCGGTCGTGGGCCCAGGCCAGCTGCTCGGTCGAGAGCGTGACGCCGGTGACGTGCGCGCCGTGCTCGGCGGCAGCGATCTCGGCCAGGCCACCCCAGCCGCAACCGATCTCCAGCACGCGACGCTGTTGGCCATCGGCCAGCACGCCCGCTTCGTTCAGCGCACGTTTGACCTTGGCGCGCTGCGCATCGACCATCGGGCGGGTGTGATCGCCTTCGAACCAGGCGCTGGAGTAGCTCATGGTGCGGTCCAGCCACAGGCGGTAGAAGTCGTTGCCCAGGTCGTAATGGGCCTGGATGTTCTTGCGGCTGTTGGCCTTGGAGTTGCGGTTGAGCAGGTGGCGGATGCGGTAGGCCAGGCGCCCCCACCACGAGCCATAGATCGCGCCTTCGATCAGGTCGCGGTTGGCGATCATCAGCTTGAGCAAGGCCGTCAGGTCGGGCGTGCTCCAGTGGCCATCGATGTAGCCCTCGGCAAAGCCGATGTCGCCCGACTTGAGCACCGCCGAACACACCGACCAGTCGTGAAGGCGCAAGCCGGCGCGAGGCACGTGCGGGTCGCCTGAGCTGGCCTGGCCAAAGCGTGCGGTGCTGCCATCGGGCAACTGCAGGTCCAGCCAGCCCACGCGGATCCGCTTGAGCAAACCCAGCACCGCGCGGGCAGACGCGGGCGCGGTGGCAGGCAGGCTCAGGCCTTCATCCCGGGACAGCGACGAAGCAGAGGTCATGCGGTTCATGGCGAAGGGTTTCCTGTGTCGGAGGGGGCGGTGACGGTTGAGGCGGCCTGCGCCGAATAAGCCAGGCCTGGCCCGGCGCTTGGCGCAGGCGGTTTGGAGAAAAAGGGCACGCGCTTGAGCCACAGCTGCAAGGCCTGCCAGTGGATGCGGGCGAGCACGCCGAAAGTCATCAGGGGCCAACCACGGATGGCCCGGTTCACGCTGCGCTCGTCAAGTTCAACCAGCTCGCCACTGATGGCGGTCTGGATCAGCGGGCCATCGGCGTCATCGTGGTCCACGCGCGCCACCAGGCGATCGGCGTTGCGCATGAATCGAAAGCGGTAGCGGCCTTCGACGCGACAAAACGGCGAGACGTGGAACACCTTGTCGGCACGCACCTCGCGGCCCCAGCCCAGTTGCTCGCCACCGAGCAGGTAGCAGTGCCGCTCGCCGAAGGTGTTGTTGACCTCGGCCACCACGGCGTGCAGCGCACCATCGGCTCGGTGCACGTACCAGAAGCTCACGGGCTTGAAAGCGAACCCGAGCACACGCGGGTAGGTTTGAAGCCAGACCTCGCCCTGAGGCAAGTCATCGGCCCAGCAACCGCCGCGCTGGAGCAAAGCATCGAGCCAGGCCAGCGAGTCCGCGCCGCCTTCACCATGGTCGGCATCGTGAAAACTCAGCCAGCCGCGCGCGTTGCGCCGCACGGCCGCCACCGGCTGGCTCGCCAGCGCACGCATGGGCAGCAGCCAGAACCAGCCACCGTAGCTGAAGGCGTGGTGCTTGGGGCGCAGGCGGGTGTGCCGCACCTGCCCGAAGCCAATCAGCGGCCTGGCCGTGTTCATGCGGCCAGCTCCGACGTTGGCAACGTGCCTTGAACGGGGGCGCCGCTTGCGAAACGATCGAGCACGCCCTGTGCCGCCAGCAACCCCGACTTGAGGCCGTCTTCGTGGAAACCGTAGCCGGCCCAGGCCCCGGCGAACCACAACTGACGTCGCCCCTGCAACGCAGGCAGGGCCTGCTGCGCGTCGATGGCGGCCTGGTCGAAGACCGGGTGGTCGTAGTCGATCTCGGCCAGCACCTGGCTGGCATCGGGCTCACGCAAGGGGTTGAGCGACACGACCACCGGTTGTTGCCATGGCAGGGGCTGCAGCCGGTTGATGAGGTAGTGCAGGCAGACGTGGCGGTCTTCCTGGCTGACCTCGCTGGCGCGCTCGTAGTTCCAGGCGGCCCAGGCTTTCGGGTTGCGCGGCAACTGGCCGGTGTCGGTGTGCAGCACCGCGCGGTTGGGGTGGTAGCGGATGGCGCCCAGCACGGCGCGCTCGTTTTGCAGGGCACCTTCGCCCAACAGGCGCAGGGCCTGGTCCGGGTGGCAGGCGAAGATGACGGCGTCAAACCGCTCCGCCCCACGGGCGCTGTGCACCATCACACCCGCCTGTCCGGCTTCGCCCAATGGCATCACACGCTCAACGGGGCAATGCAGGCGGGCATCGGGCAGCTGCTCGACGATGCGGCGCACGTACTCGCGCGAGCCACCCGACACCGTGTACCACTGCGGCCGGTTGGCCACCTGCAGCAGGCCGTGGTTGTGACAAAAGCGGATCAGCGTGGCCATCGGGAAGCGCATCATCTGCTGCACCGGGCAGGACCAGATGCAGGCGACCATCGGCAGCAGGTAGCCTTCCTGGAAGGCCGCCCCAAAGCCCTGGTCTGCCAGGAAGTCACCGATGGGCTGCTTGAGTTCGCGCTCATCGCCACGCTGGGCCATGCCCGTGGTCAGGCGGTTGAAGCGCAGGATCTCGCCGAGCATGCGCCAGAAGGCCGGCGACACCAGGTTGCGCCGCTGCGCGAACACGGTGTCCAGCGAAGAGCCGCACCACTCCAGGCCGGGTCGCAAACCAGACAAGCCGGTCGCGTCACGTGGCACCTGCACCGAGAAGGACATGTCCGACTTGGCCGTGGGCACGCCCAGCTGCTCGAACAGCCCGATGAGTTGCGGGTAGGTGCGCTCGTTGAAGACCAGGAAACCGGTGTCCACCCCATGCTTGAGCGGGCGACCTTGCGCATCGGGCAAGGTCACGTCCACCGTGTTGGCGTGCCCGCCAAAGTGCGCGCCCGCCTCGAACAAGGTGACGTGGCGCGCACCCGGGGCGCGCACCAGGTGATGGGCGGCCCCGAGCCCGGTGATGCCGGACCCCACGATGGCGATGCGTTGCATGGTCGGACTCCGTTGCTGGATCAAGGGGCCAGGGCCTTTTCGATGTCGCGCACCAGGTCGCGGTCATCGGGCGAGGTCATGCTGCTGTAGCTGTCGATGACCTGGCCATTGCGCCCCACCAGGTACTTGTAGAAGTTCCACTTCGGGCGCGTGCCCGAGGCCTTGCTCAGCTCGGCAAACAGCGGGTTGGCGTTGTCGCCCCGCACGCTGGTCTTGGCGAACATCGGGAACTTCACGCCATAGGTGTTGCTGCAGAAGTCGGCGATCTGCTTGCTGTCGCCGGGCTCCTGGTTGCCGAAGTCGTTCGACGGAAAGCCCAGCACCACCAGGCCACGGTCCTTGTACTTGGCGTGCAGGGCTTCGAGGCCCTTGAACTGGTCGCTGAAACCGCAGTAGCTGGCGGTGTTGACCACCAGCAGCACCTTGCCGCTGTACTGGCACAGCGACTGGGGTTTTTCGTCCTGCAGGCGCGCAAAGGTCTTGTTGAGCAGCGGCGGGCAGGCGGGTGCCTCGCCAGCGGCGTGGGCCGCCCCACCGAGCAGGGCGCCGGCGAGGCCGAAAGCCACCAGCGTGGCGCGAAAAATTCGAGTCGTCATGTCAGCCCTTTTGTCTTGGTCAAAACAGGATGTTTGTTCTATATTAGCTGGACAGATCTTGTTGCACAACGTTTTGTCCACGTCAAATAGGCACGAAACCCTGAACAAGCCTGGACAAACCCGTTCCTGATCTCTTACGCAGCCACCCACTTTTTGGATGCACCCGCCGCCATGCCCCGCTCCTTGATGATGTCCATCGCCGCCGTTGAGCGCGACACCGGCCTGAGCAAGGACACCCTGCGCATCTGGGAAAAGCGCTACGGCTTCCCCTCGCCCGTGCGAGACGCCCAGGGCGAGCGCTGTTACCCCATGGAGCAGGTCGAGCGCCTTCGCCTGATCAAGCGGCTGCTGGACGTGGGCCATCGGCCGGGTCGGGTCGTGGGCCTGCCGCCCGAGGACCTGCAGACCCTTGCCGATCGCAGCGCCGACGCACAAGGCCTGCCCACCCGCACCGGCCGCAACCGCCAAGCGGCGCCCCCCGCTGCGCCCACACCCACCACGCCGTCACCGAGGCCGAGCTACACCGATCCCTCCGCGCCCGGCGACTGGGTCGATGACGCCCTGGCGCGCGTGGACGCCCACGACGTCGCGGGCCTCAAGCGCCTGCTGGCCCAGGCCGTGCCCACCCTGGGTCTGGCCCGCTTCATCACCGAGGTCTGCGCACCGCTGCTCAAGGCCATGGGCGAAGGCTGGTTGCGCGGGCGCTTTCAGGTGCCGCAAGAACACTGGGTCAGCCAGTGCCTGCAGCAAAGCCTGCACGCGGCCATCCACGCGCTGCCCCCCACCGACCCGACCCAGGCCCCCCGCGTGCTGCTGAGCACCTTCCCCGGCGAGCCACACGCGCTCGGCTTGCTGATGGTCGAGGGCTGGTTGACGCTGCAGGGCGCACAGGTGATCAACCTGGGCGCCCAAACCCCGACGGCCGACCTGATCGACGCCTGCGAGAACCACCGGGCCGACGTCGTGGCCCTGAGCTTTTCGGCCTCGGCCCCGGCCCACTTGGTGCAAGACGCCCTGCCCGCGTTCCGCGACCGGCTGCCCGCCCGCGTGGCGATCTGGGCGGGTGGGCGCAACCCATTGCTGGCGCGCCGAGCGCCGGCCGGGGTGCTGGTGCTCGACGACCTGATCGAGCTGAGTCGGGCCGTCCATGCCTGGCACACCGCACAAGGACAGGACTCCCCCCCTGACTGCGGACTGTCACGTCGCTGCAAAGCGCCTGACATCCAATTCGGTCACAAATGCGTATAGCCTGTCGTGAAACGTCAGCCGGTCGCCGTGGTGCGGCCCCACCGTTCGCGCGCTGCCGCGCTCCTGGAGAAGGTCATGCTGTATCCCGAACTGTTCAAGCAACTCGAAGCAGCCCGCTGGAACATGGACAAGGACATCCCCTGGGACTCGTTCGACGCCAGCCAGTTGAGCGACGAGCAGGCCCAGNNCGTTCGCGCGCTGCCGCGCCCATGGAGAAGGTCATGCTGTATCCCGAACTGTTCAAGCAACTCGAAGCCGCCCGCTGGAACATGGACAAGGACATCCCCTGGGATGCCTTCGATGCCAGCCAGCTGAGCGATGAGCAAGCCCAGACGATCAAGATGAACGCCATCACCGAGTGGGCCGCGCTGCCCGCCACGGAGATGTTCCTGCGTGACAACCGGGACGACAGCGACTTCTCGGC
>NZ_DCXA01000021.1:2490-2966 GCF_002328915.1 Aquabacterium sp. UBA2148 | reverse complement strand
GACCTGCTGCCCACCGAGGCCGAGCTGCACGAGGTGCGCTTCGACTTCGACCCGGCGCCGGCGCTGGAGACCCTGATGCTGCACTTTTGCGGCGAGATCCGGCTGCACCACTGGTACCGCCGCGCGGCCGAGTGGCACACGGAGCCGGTGATCAAGGCGATTTATGAAACCCTGGCGCGCGACGAGGCCCGCCATGGCGGCGCTTACCTGCGCTACATGAAGCGCGCTTTGAACCGCTTTGGCGACGAGGCGCGTGCGGCGTTCGCGAAGGTGGGCGTGCTGATGGCCAGCGCGCGGCGCACGGCGCAGGCGCTGCACCCGACGAACCTGCACGTCAACGAGAAGCTGTTTCCGCGGGACACGATCCAGTCTCGGCTGCCGAACCCGGAGTGGCTGGAGCACTGGCTGGATCGGCAGATCCAGTTCGACGCGGTGTGGGAGGGGAAGGTGGTTGAACGCATCTTGCACAACCTGGG
>NZ_DCXA01000021.1:2203-2392 GCF_002328915.1 Aquabacterium sp. UBA2148 | reverse complement strand
TTTGCGAGCGTTCAGGAGCTGAACCGGTTCCGCAAGGAGATGATGCGGTCGGTGGAAGCCAGTGCCGGTGCGGCGGCAGAGGTGAAGACGGTCGGGGCTTGAGTCGGCCTCTGCGGTGGTTGATGGCCGCCGCGTGCAGCGGGTTTTAGCGCCTTGGCGTGAGAGCGCGAGGCGGGGGCTGCGGCGCTG
>NZ_DCXA01000021.1:0-2133 GCF_002328915.1 Aquabacterium sp. UBA2148 | reverse complement strand
CGCGAGGCGGGGGCTGCGGCGCTGTGCGGTCGGGCTTCAAGGGTGGTGGTCCCGCTTTCAGCGGGACTGCCCTGCGGTGCTCGACTCGATCAGGTGGCTGCGGAACTCGCCCCTTGCAGGGGCTCAAACAGTCCTCGCCATCCCCTTGGCTGCGCCAAGGGGCAACCTGATCGAATCTCCGCTCCTCGGCACCACCCAGGCGCCCGCCCACACAGCGCCTCCGCCCTTTTCCGCCTCGCTCGCCTCGTGCGACGTCTGAGTTCATGCGTGAGTGGGAGCGCTTGATACCGGCGCTGCTTGGCCTGCAATGGGTTTGGGGCGGCTTGCCGAGCTTTTTGGGTGGTGCGCCGAGCAATTTCAGTGGCACTCGGAGCCCTGAGTGCGGCGGGCCGAGTGCTCTGCTCGGCGTGCGGGGCTTTTTGCTCGACGGGCCGAGCTCGGAGCTCCGCGATTGCACCTCGTTGGGGCGCCAGCGGGTGCAGGAGCTCGGCGCTTGTCTGAAATTACTCGGATTGTGTCCGGAAAAGACTGGCGTGTGAGTGTTGGGGCTTGGGTTCTCGGTGATGGTGATCGCCTCGGTTGATTGCCGCTCGGCCAACAGCAGGTCCAGTTGTTGGCGAGGAAGTCGGTTCTGGAAGAATCGACCGAATGACGCGTGCGAGTATCCCGATCGCGCAAGGTTTGGACTCGCTACCTTGCTTTATTTTGCCACCGTGAGCAAGTGAGTATCAATAGCGTCTTTAAAACCCGCCAATTGGTATAAAACCCCAAAACAGAAACCAACGAGCCAGCATTCAGAACACCCAAAGATGGGCGCAAAGCACAATCAAGACAAACCCGGCAACCAGCGTCTCACAAATTCACCCCTCATCCCCTCACATCATCTGACCAACGATTCAAGAGACTTGCCCCATCCAGAACAAAATGCTAGCCTCGAAATTCAACATCTAAGGAAGGTCTGAACAACTCGTTTGCGAGGCAACAGGCGGCGTGATCGCTTCGACAAATGAGCCGAATGCATCGCAGACCAGCCCCCATGATGCTGAAACGCACGTCAAAGGGTGCGCGCCCCCCGCAAGAAACGCTGTTTCCTGGATTTTGGACGCACTCATGCCACGTCAGCCATCAGTTTGCCCCGCACCATCCACAGGTTGCTGAGCATGAACAAGGTCTTGATCTGCGCGGTGTTCTTGGCCAGCCCTCGGTAGCGCACCTTCACATGGCCGAACTGCTTCTTGACCACCCGAAACGGATGCTCGACCTTGGCGCGGATGCTCGCCTTGACGCGCTCAATCTTGTCAGTGATGGCCTGAACCGGGTCGTTCAAATCCAGGGCCTTGCGCTTGCCCGGCTTCATGGCCACATGCCAGTTCACATCGGCCTTGGCCTCTGGTCGTTTCTGCACGCCTTGATAGCCCGCATCGCCAAAGGCATCGTCTTCTTCACCGTGCAGCAGCTTGTGCGCCTGGGTCACGTCATTGACGTTGGCCGCCGTACCTTCCACGCTGTGCACCAGGCCAGAGTCGGCATCCACACCGATGTGCGCCTTCATGCCGAAGTACCACTGGTTGCCTTTCTTGGTCTGATGCATTTCGGGATCACGTTTGCCCTCTGCGTTCTTGGTCGAGCTTGGTGCCGAGATCAGCGTGGCATCGACCGCCGTGCCCGACTTCAGCAGCAGCCCTTTGTAGGCCAACAGGTCGTTGACGACACGCAGCATGTCGGTGGCCAGGTCATGCTTCTCCAGCAGGTGCCGGAACCGCAGAATCGTGCTCTCATCAGGCAGCCGATCAAGTACGCCATCGAGCTTGGCAAACTCGCGGTACACCGGCATGTCGTGCAGCGCCTCTTCCATCGCCGGATCACTCAGGCCAAACCATTGCTGCAGGTAGTGAATGCGCAGCATGGTCTCGATGGCAAAAGGCGGGCGGCCTGTCTTGGACTTGGGCCAATACGGCTCGACCACACCGACCAACACATCCCACGGCACCACCATGTTCATCTGCTCCAGGAACTCACGCTTGCGCGTCTTCTTGGTCGACAGGTTCAATCCCAGGCTGACTTGCTTCATGTCCTTGCGCAACGCATCAACTTGACGACATCATCATGCAAGACTCGCGCCCTGCAGGCGGG
>NZ_DCXA01000020.1:27210-35967 GCF_002328915.1 Aquabacterium sp. UBA2148 | reverse complement strand
GGCCCTCGGGCAAGAAGCGCAAGGTCAAGCGAGAGCACGCCTTCGAAGGCATCATCCCCAATTTCGAGCGCCGCTTCAAAGAGACCGATTCGGCCGCCGTGCGCGAAGAACTCGGCCGTTACCAGCAGCCCCGCGCTTGCCCGGACTGCCACGGCACCCGCCTGCGGCGCGAGGCTCGGCACGTCAAGCTGCTCGACGCCGTCACCCACGACACCCGCGCCATCTTCGAGATCGGCCACGCCACGCTGGCCGAGGCCCACGCCTACTTCGATCAGTTGCAACTGCAAGGCGCCAAGGCCGAGATCGCGGCCAAGGTGGTCAACGAGATCCGTTCGCGCCTGCGCTTCCTCAACGACGTGGGCCTGAGCTACCTCAGCCTCGACCGCAGCGCCGACACGCTCTCGGGCGGTGAGGCGCAGCGCATCCGCCTGGCCTCGCAGATCGGCTCGGGCCTCACCGGCGTGATGTACGTGCTCGACGAGCCCAGCATCGGCCTGCACCAGCGCGACAACGACCGCCTCATCGGCACGCTGCAGCACCTGCGCGACCTGGGCAACAGCGTCATCGTGGTCGAGCACGACGAAGACATGATCCGCGCCGCCGACCACGTGGTCGACATGGGGCCGGGCGCCGGCGTGCACGGTGGCCGCGTGATGGCGCAAGGCACGCCCGCCGAAGTCACCGCCTCACCCGACAGCCTGACGGGGCGCTACCTCGCCCAGGCCCTGCGCATCGAGGTGCCCACGCAGCGCCGCGCCTTCAACGATGAAACACCGCGCCTGCGCGTGGTCAACGCGCGTGGCCACAACCTCAAGGGCGTGACGGCCGAGTTCCCCATCGGCCTGCTCACCTGCGTGACGGGCGTCTCGGGCTCGGGCAAGTCCACGCTCGTCAACGACACGCTGTACGCGGCCGTGGCCCGCAAGCTCTACCAGGCCCACCTCGACCCCGAGCCGCACGACGAGATCGAAGGCCTGGAGCTGTTCGACAAGGTCATCAACGTCGACCAGTCGCCCATTGGCCGCACGCCGCGCTCCAACCCTGCCACCTACACCGGCCTGTTCACGCCGATTCGCGAGCTGATGGCCGACGTGCCGGCGGCGCGCGAGCGCGGCTACAACGCAGGGCGCTTTTCCTTCAACGTGGCCGGTGGCCGCTGCGAGGCCTGCCAGGGCGACGGCGTCATCAAGGTCGAGATGCACTTCCTGCCCGACGTGTACGTGCCTTGCGATGTCTGCCAGGGCAAGCGCTACAACCGCGAGACGCTGGAGGTGCTCTACAAGGGCAAGAACATCCACGAGGTGCTCGACCTCACCGTCGAGGATGCGCTGGCCTTCTTCAGCGCCGTGCCCAGCATCGCGCGCAAGCTGCAGACGCTGATGGACGTGGGCCTGGGCTACATCCGCCTCGGGCAAAGCGCGACCACGCTGTCAGGCGGCGAAGCGCAGCGCGTCAAGCTCGCGCTGGAGCTCTCCAAACGCGACACCGGCCGCACGCTCTACATCCTCGACGAGCCGACCACGGGCCTGCACTTCCACGACATCGCCTTGCTGCTCAAGGTGCTGCACCAGTTGCGCGAAGCGGGCAACACCATCGTCGTCATCGAGCACAACCTCGACGTCATCAAGACAGCCGACTGGCTCATCGACATGGGCCCCGAAGGTGGCTCGGGCGGTGGGCAGGTGCTGATCGCCGGCACGCCGGAAGACATCGCCGCCTGCGAGGACAGCCACACGGGGCGTTACCTCAAGCCGCTGCTGTGATGGCGTGGCGTTGAACTGATCGGGACGGCGCGAAAGGCCCCGTGCGAGCGGCGTGCGCCTTGAATCCGCGGGGGCGCCACGCTGCCTGACCGCGGTCAAGGCACATGAAAAAGGGGCTCCGCAGGGAGCCCCTTTTGTCTGGCATCGGCATCACCTCGTCAGAGGCAACGCCCACCACATCAGTGACGGAAGTGGCGCGTGCCGGTGAACACCATGGCGATGCCACGCTCGTCTGCCGCAGTGATGACCTCGTCGTCGCGCATCGAGCCACCCGGGTGGATGACGCAGGTCGCGCCCGCATCGACGACCACATCCAGGCCATCGCGGAACGGGAAGAAGGCGTCAGACGCCACGGCCGTGCCTTGCAGCGTCAGGCCAGCGTGACCGGCCTTGATCGAGGCGATGCGGGCCGAGTCCAGGCGGCTCATCTGGCCGGCGCCCACGCCCATGGTCATGCCGTCCTTGCAGAACACGATGGCGTTGCTCTTGACGAAGCGGGCCACGGTCCAGGCGAACAGCAGGTCTTGCATCTGCTGGGCAGTGGGTTGCAGCTTGGAGACCACCTTCACATCACCGACGATGTCGATGTTGTCGGCCGATTGCAGCAGCATGCCGCCACCCACGCGCTTGAAGTCCAGCGCGTTGCCCAGCTTGCGCGAAGCCTCGTCCAGCGGCACTTCCAGCAGGCGCACGTTCTGCTTGGCGGCGTAGGCGGCGCGCGCGGCGTCGGTGAACTTCGGCGCGATCACGACTTCCACGAACTGCTTGTTGGCGTTGATGGCTTCGATCACGTCGGCGTCGACCACGCGGTTGAAGGCCATGATGCCGCCGAAGGCGCTGGTCGGGTCGGTCTTGAGGGCCTTGGTGTAGGCCTCGAGCGGGCCGGCGCCCACGGCCACGCCGCAGGGGTTGGCGTGCTTGATGATCACGCAGGCAGGGGCTTCGAAGGCCTTGACGCATTCCCAGGCGGCGTCGGCGTCGGCAATGTTGTTGAAGCTCAGCTCCTTGCCTTGGATCTGGGTCCAGTTGGCCAGGGTGCTGACCACGGGCTTGGCTTCGCGGTAGAAGGCGGCCGACTGGTGCGGGTTCTCGCCGTAGCGCATGCCCTGCACCTTGTGCAGCTGCAGGTTGTAGACGGCGGGGTACTCTGCCTTGGCGGGCACGGATTCGGTTTCGAGTTCCGAGCCGGCTTCCAGGCTGGTCAGGTAGTTGGTGATCATGCCGTCGTAGGCGGCGGTGTGGGCGAACACCTTTTTGGCCAGCATGAACTTGGTCGTGCGCGTGATGGCGCCGGCCTTCATTTCCGACAGCACCTGTTCGTAGTCCACCGGGTCGATGATCACGGCGACGTCCTGCCAGTTCTTGGCGGCCGAGCGCAGCATCGTTGGGCCGCCGATGTCGATGTTCTCGATGGCGTTGGCCAGCGTGCAGTCGGCCTTGGCCGTGGCTTGAGCGAAGGGGTAGAGGTTGACCACCAGCAGGTCGATGGTGTCGATGCCGTGTTCCTTGAGCGCGGCCATGTGCTCGGGCAGGTCGCGGCGGGCCAGGATGCCGCCGTGCACGCGCGGGTGCAGGGTCTTGACGCGGCCGTCGAGCATTTCCGGGAAGCCGGTGATCTCGGCGACTTCGGTGACCGGCAGGCCCTTTTCAGACAGCAGCTTGGCGGTGCCGCCCGTGGACAGCAGGCGCACGCCTTGTGCATGCAGGGCTTGCGCGAATTCAACGATGCCGGTCTTGTCGGACACGGACAGCAGGGCGGTCAGGGCCATGGGGTTCCTCTGGTTCAAAGAGCAGGTGAAAACAAAAAACGGAAACGGGTCACTTGATGAGCTTGTGCTCGAGCAGCTTGCGGCGCAGCGTGTTGCGGTTGATGCCCAGCCATTCGGCGGCCTTGGACTGGTTGCCTTCGGCGCGGTGCATCACGACTTCGAGCATGGGGCGCTCGACGGCGCTCACGACCATGTCGTAGACCGCGTGCGGCTCGGCGCCGCGCAGGTCGTGGAAATAGCCTTCGAGGTTGTCCTTGATGCAGTCCTGGATGGTCTTCTTGCTCATGGGTGTGTCAGTTCGCCATGCAGGAGGAGGCCTCCTGTTCGGCGGTGTCGGTGTCGTCCAGGTCGCACGCGTGGGCCTCGGGCAGGCGGTCGTGGGTCTGGCTGAGTTGTTCAAAAAAATCGCTCACGGCCCGCACCTGTTCATCGATGCGGTCCAGGGTGTTCATGTGCTGGCGAAAGGCCTCGCCGCCGGGCAGGGCGCGCACGGCCCAGCCGATGTGCTTGCGCGCGGTGCGCACGCCCGCGAATTCGCCGTACAGGCTGTGGTGGTCGTGCAGGTGCTCGATCAGCCACTGGCGTGCCTGCAGCGTCAGCGGCCGGGCACGGCGCTGGCCGTGGGTCACGTAATGCGCGATGTCGCCGAAGATCCAGGGCTGGCCCTGGGCGGCGCGGCCGATCATCACAGCGTCGGCACCCGTCAGTCGCATCACCTCGACGGCTTTTTCGGGGCTGGTGATGTCGCCGTTGGCCACCACCGGCACGCGCACCGCGGCCTTGACGGCGGCGATGGTGTCGTACTCGGCCTGGCCCTTGTAGCCTTGCTCGCGGGTGCGGCCGTGCACGGTCAGCATGGCGATGCCGGCGGACTCGGCTGCGCGCGCGATGGCTTGCGCGTTCTTGTGCTGCTGGCTCCAGCCGGTGCGCATCTTCAGCGTCACGGGCACGTTGTGGGGCAAGCAGGCGGCCACCACGGCCTCGATGATCTCCAGCGCCAGTGGCTCGTCCTGCATCAGCGCCGAGCCCGCCCATTTGTTGCAGACCTTCTTGGCCGGGCAGCCCATGTTGATGTCGATGATCTGGGCGCCGCGGTCGATGTTGTAGGCGGCGGCCTCGGCCATCATGGCCGCGTCGGTCCCGGCGATCTGCACCGAAATCGGCGCGGTCTCGCCATCGTGGTTGGCGCGGCGCGAGGTTTTCAGGCTGTGCCAGAGGTCTTTGCGCGAGGTCACCATCTCGCTGACCGCGTAACCCGCGCCCAGCTGCTTGCACAGCATGCGGAACGGGCGGTCCGTCACCCCGGCCATGGGCGCCACGAAGAGGCGATTGGGCACCGTGTGGGGGCCAATCGCCATCGGGGTCGCCAGGGTGCTGGCCAGGGGGTGAAAAGGGGACATGCGGACCGCGCGTCAGGCTGCAAAAGACAGAACAGCCCCGAGCGACGCGTCGTTCAGGGCTGCTTAAAAAGGAGGCAGAGTATAGCCCCGGGGTGGCCGCCTGGGTAGGCCCAAGTCGGGCATTTTTTGACGCGGATCGCGACCAGGGCGGGCAGCGGGCCTTCTTTTGTCATGCGCAAAACCCTCTGACTGCGGTGGGTCGTTCGAAGCCCGAAAGTTCAGCGATGTAACCGTTGCAGTTACACTGCAATCGTTACGCGCTGGTGCGTCACTTGATTTTTTTTGTCATCCCGCCATGTCTGCCCGCTACGCCCTGATCACCTCCCTGGTCTCCTTCGCCGCACTCGGCGCCTCCTCTGCCGCCCAGGCGCAATACACCATCAAGCTCGGTGGCGCCCACATCAACCCGCATGCGACCAGCGAGCCCCTGCGCGGTGGCGTGGCCGTGCCTTCGCCCCTGAGCGGCAACCTGGTGCTCAACGACGGCGTGGCGCTGCAGGTCCAGTCCAAGAGCACCCTCATCTTCACGATCGAGCGCGCGCTGGACGAGCGCTGGAGCGTGGAGTTCGTGCTGGGTGCGCCCCCCAAGCACGACGTGACCCTGAAGGTGGAGAACCCGCAGATCGACGCCTCGCGCGTGACGCCCTCCGTTGCTCAGACCGCTGCCACCAACGGCCTGAAGGCCAAGCTGGCGGCGCAGAACGGCCAGGTCATCTCCACCGTTCGCCAGTGGGCCCCGACCGTGTTCTTCAATTACAAGTTCCTGGAGCCTTCGTCGGCGTTCCGTCCCTTCGTGGGCCTGGGCATCAACGTCACGCGCTTCAAGGCCCGCACCACGGCCGCCGGCGACACGCTGTACGCCGACGGCGCCAAGCCCGAGATCAGCCTGTCCGACTCCATCGGCCCGGCGATCCAGCTGGGTGCTTCCTACAAGCTGGACCAGCACTGGTCGATCAACGCCAGCGTGGCCACGGCCAAGGTCAACAACAAGCTGACCATCGTGACCAAGTCCGGCCTGCGCCAGGAGTCGGCTTTCCGCTTCAACCCGACGGCCCTGACGGCCACGGTGGGCTACAGCTTCTGAGCTGATTGAGCCTGCGGGCCCGTGGCGGTGACCGAAGCCGCCACAATCTCGGTCATGGACGTCAATTGGATGGCGGGCGTGCACGCCCTTCTCGGTTGGCTGGCCCTGCCCGAGATCGGGCTCGGAGCGGTCTTCATCGTGTCGCTGGTGTCGGCGACCTTGCTGCCCATGGGCTCGGAGCCTGCGGTGTTCGGCCTGGTCACCTTGCGACCCGACCTGTTCTGGCCGGCCGTGCTGGTGGCCACCGCCGGCAACACCATCGGCGGCGGCATCAGCTGGTGGATGGGCTACGGTGCCCACTCGGCCGCCAACCGCATTCGCCACACCCGTCGGGAAGACGAGTCAGCGGACCCCGAACACGCCACGCGCGCCGACCAGCGCGCACTGAACTGGTTGCGCCGCTTCGGCGCCAAGGCCTGCCTGCTGTCGTGGCTGCCCGTCGTGGGTGACCCGTTGTGCGCCGTGGCCGGCTGGTTGCGCCTGCCCTTCTGGCCATGCGTGTTCTACATGGCCATCGGCAAGTTCGCCCGCTACGTGACGATGACGGCATTCCTGGTCTGGGTGACCTGATCGCGCCGCCTCACTTGACCACGGTGATGGCCGTGACCGTGAACTGGCCGTTGACCTTGGCCGCATCGAACTTGACCTTGTCGCCAACCTGCAGGGTTTGCAGCCACTTGGGGTCGGCCACGCGGAAGGCCATCTTCATCGGGGGCATGTCGATGCTCTTGATCTCGCCGTGGCGCAGCGTGACCTTGCCGGCGTCGGCATCGATTTTTTCGACGGTGCCGTCAACGCTCTGGGCGAGGGCCGACACGCTCAGCAGCAGGCCGGCGGCGAAGGTGGTCAGGGATTTCAAAGTGGTTTTCATGAGGGTCTCCTTGTTTCGATGACGCGGGCGCTCAGGCGAACACGCCGAACGCCCAGGGGATCAGTGCTGGCCGTGGTCCATGTGGCCATGATGACCGGGTTTGCGAACCGTCAACTCGACCTCGCCTCCAACAGGGGGGGCGTGGCCGGTGTGCGGTGAGGCGGGGGCGCGGGTGGCATCGGGCAAGGTTTCTCCTTCACCGACCAAACGCGCCACCGTGCCCTTGGGATGACGGTACCAGCCCGGGTCCTTGTGGCCATCGGGGTGGGAGGCCGGTGGCTGATCTTTGCGAACTTTCACCGTCGTGAACATGCCACCCATGCCGATCGGGCCGAACGGGCCGGTGCCGGTCATCATCGGCAGGGTGTTGTCGGGCAGGTCCATCTCCATCTCGGCCATCTCGTGCATGCCGGTTTCACCCATGGCCATGTAGCCGGGCACCAGGCGGTTGATCTCGCGGGCGAGGTCGTCCTGTTTGACGCCGATCAGGTTGGGCACGTTGTGGCCCATGGCGTTCATGGTGTGGTGGCTCTTGTGGCAATGAAAGGCCCAGTCGCCCAACTCGTCGGCGATGAACTCGACCTGGCGCATCTGGCCCACGGCGACGTCGGTGGTGACCTCTGGCCAGCGCGCCGATTTGGGCACCGGCCCGCCATCCGTGCCCGTGACCTCGAACTCGTGGCCATGGATGTGGATCGGGTGGTTGGTCATGGTGAGGTTGCCGATGCGGATGCGCACGCGGTCGCCTTGCCGCACGTTGATGCTGTCGATGCCGGGGAAGGCACGGCTGTTCCAGGTCCACAGGTTGAAGTCCAGCATGGTGTTGACCTTCGGCGTGCTGGCGCCGGGCTCGATGTCGTAGGCGTTGAGCAAAAAGCAGATGTCGCGGTCCACCTGCGCGATGTGCGGGTGGGGCTGCTTCGGGTGCGTGACCCAGAAACCCATCATGCCCATGGCCATTTGCACCATCTCGTCGGCGTGCGGGTGGTACATGAAGGTGCCGGGGCGGCGCGCCACGAACTCGTAGACGCAGGTCTGGCCCACGGGGATGGCCGGCTGCGTCAGGCCCGAGACGCCGTCCATGCCATTGGGCAGGCGCTGGCCGTGCCAGTGCACGCTGGTGACCTCGGGCAGTTGGTTGGTGACGTAGATGCGCACGCGGTCGCCTTCGACGACCTCGATGGTGGGCCCGGGGCTCTGGCCGTTGTAGCCCCACAGGCGGGCCTTCATGCCGGGGGCGATCTCGCGCACGACGGGCTCGGCCACGAGGTGGAACTCCTTGACGCCGTCTCTCATGCGCCAGGGCAGGGTCCAGCCGTTGAGCGTGAGCACCGGGCGGTAGGGGCGGCCGTTGGGCGGCGTGAGCGGTGCCTGGGTGTCGGGTGTGTTTTGCAGCACGGGCTCGGGCAGACCGAGCAGGCTGCCGGGGCGCACGCGTTCAGCGGCCAGCGCTGTGTGGGTGGCGGTGAGGGCGGCGCCACCCAGGGCGCCGCGCAGGAAGAGTCGACGGGTGCTCATGTCAGTGGCTCGCTTCGGTGTTGGTGGGGGCGTTGCTCGATGAGCGATTGGCGCCTGCATCGGGGCCATCCAGCCCGTCGATGGCGGCGACCAGCGCGGCATCGGCCAGCCAGAAGTCGCGTTGCGCGTCGAGCGCGGTGAGCACGGCGGCCACGTGTGCACGGGCTTCGTCGATGAGCTCGAACGGACCGATGAGCATGCCGTTGTATTGCTTGAGGCGCTCGTCCAGCAAGCGTTTGCGAACGGGCCCCAGCACCTTGGCGGCCTGCTGGGCGGTGGCCAGCGTGGCCTGGTGGTCGGCGAAGCGCTCGCGCAGTTGTGACTCGGCGTGAAGGCTGGCTTGCTGCCATTC
>NZ_DCXA01000020.1:0-27130 GCF_002328915.1 Aquabacterium sp. UBA2148 | reverse complement strand
TTGCTGCCATTCGGCCAGCGCGGCTTGTTCGTCCAGGCGCGTGGCCTGTCGCCGCGCGGCACCGAAGTCGATGGACACCAGGCGGATGCCCAACTCGGGGCCTTGTTTGACGGGGGCTTCGTTGGAGGTGTCGCGGCGGTAGGCGGCTTCGAGGTCGATGACGCTGCGGAAGGTGCCATCTCGGCGATCGCCTTGGGCGGCTTGCCAGCGGGACTCGGCCAGGCGCACGTCCAGCCTGCGCTGGCGGGCCGCTTCTTCGACGCTTTGGGGCGTCCACGCCGAGGCTTCGGGCACGGGTGGCAGGCGATCGGGCAGTTGCAGGCGAGCGGCTTCTTCGCGGTTCAGGCCGAGCAGGCGCACCAGGGCTTCGCGCGCGGCCAGGGCCTGGCGCTGGGCCTGTGCCTGGGCCAGCCGGGCTTCGACCTCGGTGGCTTCGTGGCGGGCGGTTTGCGCGGTGCTGAAGTGGCCGGCCTGCTGCATGCGGCGGGCCAGTTCACCGGCGGTGGTGCCGGCGCGCAGCACGTCGGCCTGGTAGGCCAGTCGCTGCTGGGCGGCCACGGCCTGCACCCATTGCGCGCGCACGTTCTGCACGTGCTGCAACACCTGGCGCGCGAGCCGTTGCTGCTCGGTGTCGATGCGTCGCTCGGCCGCCTGGTGGCGCCAGGGCCAGCTCAGCAGGTCGAACAGACCCAGGCTCCAGGTGCGGCCGATCTCGACCTCGTCGCCCTGGGTCAGGCGCTCGATCGAAAAGCCGATGAAGCCGGGTCGGGCCTGGGCGCGCTCTCGTGCCGCCTGGGCTTCGCTGCGCGCCAGCAAGGCGAGCAGGGCAGGGCTGTGCCGCAGGGAGAGCGCGACGGCCTGGTCCTGGCCAAGGGGGCCGTCGGGCAGGGCGTGCGCCGTGGTGCCGGAGGGGGAGTCTGCGGCCGCACTGGACTTGCCGGGGCCGCTGGCGTCCAAGGCGCCTGGCCAGGGCAGGTTGGGTGCATCGGGCACGCGCTCTTTCAGCCAGGTGTTGGCGGGGTGCGGGTCTTGTGCGGTGGTGGTGGCGGCGCAGCCGGCCAGCACGATCGCGGGCATCAGTGCGAGCCAGGGGGGCAGTCGCCAAGTCAGGACGGCATGCTGCCGCCCCGGGCGTTGGCCTGGGCGTGTGTTGCTCATGGTGTGGTGCGTCGGCCAGTTCTTGGCGACGGATCTCGTTGGCAAGGCCCTGCGCCGGCGCTCGGCGCGCAGGCGAGGGGTGTCAGGGGGAGATCAGGCCCGGGGTGGCCGGAACAGGCCGTCGATGTCGTCGCGGCCGTGGGGCGTGCTCACGGCCCAGCTGGGCGGCGAAACCGGTGGCGCATCGTGAAACCAAGCCCAGCTTGGTGGCGACATCACACCGGCGTGGCAGAGGTCGCACAGGGAGCAGGTGTGGGTGGGGGTGTGGCCGGCGCTTCCCTGGTCCGGGTCAACCGAGGCTTGGGGGCCATGGCAGGGCGCCGAGTGTTCGGCTGCTTGGTCAAACGAGGCGGCAGCAGGGGCGTGAGCGCTGTGCAGGGCTTGCGGAGTGGCCTGGCTGGACGCAACGCGGGCATCGTGGCCCGGTACCGGCATGGGCATGACCGCCCAGGCCCAGCCGCGCAGGGGCAGCAGGGCGATGAGCAGGGTCAGCAACGCGACACGCCAGAATCGGGTCATGCCAAGAAGTGTAGCGGCTGCTCTTTTAGAATGCAGCCTGCCAGAAGCCTGGCGCACCCCTTCGCGCTCCTTTCTACCCACACCCCGCCTGCCATGCCCCACTCTCCCGCTCCGGCCGATGCCGATCCCGTTGCCCACATCGCACCGCGTGACAAGGCAGAAATCCTGGCTCAGGCGCTGCCCTACATCCGCCGCTTTCACGGCAAGACCATCGTCATCAAGTACGGCGGCAACGCCATGACCGACCCCGAGCTGCAAGCCGACTTCGCCGAAGACGTGGTGCTGCTCAAGCTGGTGGGCCTGAACCCGGTGGTGGTGCACGGTGGCGGCCCCCAGATCGACGCCGCGCTGAACAAGGTCGGCAAGAAAGGCCAGTTCATCCAGGGCATGCGCGTGACCGATGACGAGACCATGGAGGTGGTCGAGTGGGTGCTCGCCGGCGAGGTGCAGCAAGACATCGTCGGCCTCATCAACGCCGCCGGTGGCAAGGCCGTGGGCCTGACCGGTCGCGACGGTGGCCTGATCCGCGCGCGCAAGCTCAAGCTGCTCGACCTAGCCGACCCCAGCAAGGAACACGATGTGGGCCAGGTCGGCGAGATCGAGTCGATCGACCCCAGCGTGGTCAAGGCCCTGCAGGACGACCAGTTCATCCCCGTCATCAGCCCCATCGGTTTTGGCTCGCGCAACGAGAGCTACAACATCAACGCCGACCTGGTGGCCTCCAAGCTGGCTCAGGTGCTCAACGCAGAGAAGCTGGTGCTGCTGACCAACATCAAGGGCGTGCTGGACAAGCAGGGCGCGCTGCTGACCGACCTGACTGCCCGCCAGATCGACGAGCTGATCGAGGACGGCACCATCAGCGGCGGCATGATCCCCAAGATCGAAGGTGCCATCGACGCGGCCAAGAGCGGCGTCAACGCCGTGCACATCGTCGATGGCCGTGTGCCCCACGCCATGCTGCTGGAGATCCTGACCGATCAGGCCTACGGCACCATGATCCGCAGCCACTGATCGCAACGTGCGCCCCCCAGCTCGTCGCTGCGCGCCTTCGCAGCCCCCCGAGGGGGAGGCGGCCGACCTTGGGGCGGCCCGGCGGCAGGACCCTCCGATCTGGCTGTTCGACCTCGACAACACGCTGCACGACGCCAGCCGGGCCGTTTTCTGGCGCCTCAATGGCGCGATGACCGACTACATCGAGGCCGAACTCCAGGTCAGCCGCGAAGAGGCCGACGCCCTGCGCCTGCATTACTGGCGGCGCTACGGGGCCACGCTGATGGGCCTGGAGCGGCACCACGGCATCCGCGCCGCGCATTTCCTGGCCCAGACGCACACGCTGCCCGGCCTGGAGCGCGACCTGCACATGCCGCCTTCGCACCGCGCTGCGCTCAAGCGCCTGCGCGGGCGCAAGATCCTGCTGACCAACGCGCCAGCCGAGTACGCCAAGCGCGTGCTGACCGCACTTGATTTGAGCGACTGCTTTGAAGCGGTGGTGTCCATCGAAGGCATGCGCGTTTTCGGCGAGCTGCGCCCCAAGCCCGATGCGCGCAGCCTGCGCGTGGTGCTGGCGCGCCTGAAGCTGCCGTCGCACCGCTGCGTGCTGGTCGAAGACACCGTGGCCAACCTGCGCAGCGCGCGCCGCCTGCGCCTGCGCACGGTCTGGATGCAGCACTACCTCAAGGACAACCCGCACGGGCCAGAAGCCGGCCTGGCGTTGCATGGCAAGCCCAGTTGGGTGTGTGCCAGAATCAGGTCACTGCGGTCGCTGCACGCCTGGACATGACGACACCACAAACCCCGGTTCCCGTTGCCGACCCCGCAGCCGCCGCAGCGGCAACCCAGCGCACGCGCCCCAAGCCGGGCGAGCGCCGCATCCAGATCCTGCAGGCCCTGGCGGCCATGCTCGAGTCACCCGCCACCGAACGCGTCACCACCGCAGCCCTGGCCGCCAAGCTCGATGTCAGCGAGGCCGCGCTGTACCGGCACTTCGCCAGCAAGGCGCAGATGTTCGAGGGCCTCATCGGCTTCATCGAAGACAGCCTGTTCACGTTGGCCAACCAGGTCATCGAGCGCGAAGCCGATCCAGCTTCGCAGATCGCTCGCATCGTCGCCGCGGTGTTGCGGTTCGCCGAGAAGAACCCGGGCATGGGTCGGGTCATGGTGGGTGACGCGCTGGTGCATGAACACGAGCGTTTGCATGCGCGCATGAACCAGCTCTTCGATCGATTGGAGTCGACCTTGCGTCAGCCGGCCCGCGCCCTGGCCGAGTCACGCGGCTCGCAGACTCCCACCGTCGATGCCCAGGCCATGGCTTCGGTTGCCATCAGCCTGGTGTTGGGGCGGCTGCACCGGCATGCGCGAACGGGCTTTCAGCGCCAGCCCACCGAGCACCTCGACGCGAGCTTGCGCACCCTGCTCAGCGGGGGCTGACGCGACGGCGCAGCCATCCCAGGGCGCCACAGCCCAGCAGCCCCGTCAACCCCAAGACCCACGTCGTGGGCTCTGGCACCGGGGTCATCGTCACGCTCTGGATGGCCAGGCCTGTCGAGGTCGACGTGTCACCGCGATCAACCACGCCCAGTGCCAGCTCGATGTTGTTGAGTGCCAGAGGGCCTGCGTCGTCGCTGAAGGTGTGCGTGAAGGTGAACCAGCCGCTGCCGTGCTGGAAGCCAGCATAACCTTGCAGGTCTGCAATCTGGGGGGTGCCCAGCTCGAACAGGCGACCACCGATGGTGGCGAAGGCCAGGTCCGGCAAACCCGCGACCGGGTCTTCGTTGCTCAACAACTGCCAGCGAAAGCTCAGCGTGTCGCCAGCGCTGACCCAAACGGTGCGCGAGATGACCGAGCCTTCAAGCGCCTGATGCAGCACCCCGTCGATGCTGGTGTCGAGTGCACCGATGTTCAGCCCGGCCAGCTCTTCCACGCCACGTGGCTGTTGCGCTGCGATCGCTCCGCTGCCCACCACGGCCGAGCCGGCGACGTCGTCCGATGCATCGAAAGCGGTGGTCAGCAGCAGGGTGATGTCGCTGGGGGCTGCGACATCACCCGAGACGCTCCAGCCATCGAAGGCCGGCGACACGGGTTGCGCGCCAATGATCGTCACTTCATCGGGTTGGTTGATGACGACCGACGCCTGGGCGGTGGCAGACAGGGAGGCCCAGGAGGCCAGGGCGATGAGCGATGCGGAGAGGCGGGGCATGTGAGGTTCCTGCGTCTGGAGTCTGAGCCTGCAATCTAGGTGCGCGACGTGACAGGCGTGCCTGCGGCGATGTCGATCCGTCGCAGGCTGATCGGATCAGGCTTGCAGGCCACCGAAGCGCGCATGGCGTCGGCGCGCCAATGTGCCGGCGATCAGCAGACCCGCCAGGCCCATGCCCCAGGCGTCGGGCTCGGGCACGGCGGTCACGGTGAATTGGCCTTGCAGCAACATGTTGCCGGCGAAGGTCGCCTCGCCGGCCAAGGCCGAAGGCTGGGTCAGCGAAGCCGCTTGGTAAGCGCTCAGCAGCACCGTGAACTCGTCACCCACCACGCCAGAGAAGCTCAGGTTCAGTGCTTCGCTGCCCGTGCCTGATTGCAGGCCCAGGTAGCTGGCGACGCCGTTGCCGCCTTTGAGCACGTCCAGGGACAGGCCGAGGTCGTTGACGCTGGCCGATCCGCCCAACAGGAAGTCGGCCAGGCCACTGAAATTGACCGTCACCGATTGGCCAACGGTTTCGCCAGCATCGGCGACCACCCGCAGGACCAAGCCGTCCAGCGAGAGGCTTTGCGTCAGCTCGAAGCTCTCGATGCTGCCGGTGCCACTGGCCTGCCAGAAGTGCGAGGCGTCCAGCGTCAGCGACGTGCTGGCGCCGGTCGCGTCCACCGACACCATGTGGGTGTGGCCATCGCTGACGTTGGCGCCGCCCTGCGCGCTCGGCTCGAAGACCTGGAAGTCGCTGAGCAGCACGGTGTCGGTGCCGGATGCGTCCGCCAGGTTGCCAGTCACGCTGCGCGAGGCGGTGATGCCATCGATGGTGGCCGACTGGGTGATCACATCGACCGGGGTGCCGGTCGAGACGATTTGCAGGCGGGCGGCGTGGGCGCTCGTGAACGAGGCCAGGGTGAGCAGCGCAGCCAGCGCCACACCGTGTTGTCGAAGGTGGGTCATGATGAACTCCTTGTCATGCCATCAGCTGGGGGCGATCAGGGCAGGCGGGTGATGCGGTTCTGGGCACCGGGTGCCACGCCGCTCGGGTTCGCTTGCAGGTAGGCTTCGAAGGCGTCGGTGTCGACGGCGCCACCCAGGCGGTTGGTGCCGTCCTTGAGCACCGCGAAGGCGTCACCACCGTCGGCCAGGAAGCTGTTGACCGTCACGCGGTAGCTGGCGACCGGGTCAATGGCCACGCCGTTGAGGGCCATGTTGCTGACCTTGCTGCCGCAGGCGGCACCAGCGCTCCAGGTGTAGCTGAAGCCCTTGGAGACCTGCAGGATGCGGTCGAACGTGGTCTGGCCCAGGCAGTTGGCGAACTGGGTTTCCAGCAGCGTCTTGATCTGGGCTCCGCTGAGCGTCAGGGTGACCAGCGAGTTGCCGAAGGGCTGCACGGTGAAGGCGTCACCATAGGTCACGTCGCCGTTGGGGGCGTTGAACGGCAGGTCGGCGCGGATGCCACCCGGGTTCATGAAGGTCACCACCGCTTCACCCATGCCGACGTCGTTGGTCGCGTCGAGCTGGGCATCGGCGATCACGTCGCCCAGGGCCGATTCGCCCGCAGCGTTGGCTGTGCGGCTGATCGCGGCGGTGATCTTGCCGATCACGCGGGACTTGGGCGTGGCGGCCAGGCTGTCGTAGTGGGCAACCAGGTCGGTCAGGGCCGGGTCTTCTGCCGTGGCGGTGCCGGTGCCGGTGACCAGGTTGTTGGCGGTCACGCTCAGCACGTCCTTGGTTCGCGTGTCGATGACGACGTCGATGTCCGTGAGGTTGCGGGCGTACTGGCCACCCGAGGTCACGCGCACGTTCTTGCCGGCGCTGTTGGGGATCAGGCAGTTGTAGGCGGCGTGCGTGTGGCCGGAGACCACGAGGTCAACGGCTGGGTCGAGTCGGTTGACGATGTCGACGATGGCTCCCGAGATGCCGGCGCAGCCGTTGATGCCGCCGGTGGCCGCGCCACCTTCATGGATCAGCACGACGATCGACGCAATGCCCTGTGCCTTCAGGCTTGGCACCAGGGCGTTCACCGTGTTGGCCTCATCGCCAAACTGCAGTCCAGCCACACCCGAGGGCGACACGATGGTGGGCGTGCCCTCCAGCGTCATGCCGATGAAGGCCACCTTGTTGCCCAGGAAGTCCTTGACGCCGTAAGCGGGCAGGACGGTCTGGTTCGAGGCGGTGTCGGTCACGTTGGCGGCCAGGAACTTGAAGCGCGCGCCTGCGAACTCGCCATCCACTCGCTTGTCCACCGGCAGACCCAGGCCGGAGTAGATGTCTGTCGGATGGTTGCCGCCATGCTGCATGCGCAGCAGTTCGTCCTTGCCTTCGTCGAATTCGTGGTTGCCCACGGCGTTGAAATCGATGCCGATCCGGTTCATGGCTTCGATGGTCGGCTCGTCCTTGAACAGGGCCGAGGTCAGGGGGCTGGCACCGATCATGTCGCCAGCCGAGATCACGGCGTGCAGCGGGTTGGCGGCCTTCAAGGCCTTGATGCGGGTCGAGAAGCGGGCGACGCCGGGGTTGCTCGACGAGCCCTCGCCGGCCTTGATGTAGCCGTGGAAGTCGTTGAAGGCGATCAACTTGACCTTGAGGGTGGTGCCCACGCCCGAGGCCTTGGCGGCACTGAGCAGGCGCACGCGCTCAGCCGATGAAATCTTGCGGTTCTTGAGCAGCTCGAACGAAACGTTCGAGACGTGGCTCAGGAAGGCGGCCTGGCTGCCCCAGGCTGATTCGTCGTCGAAGGCGTCGTCCAGGGTCTTGCAGTCGGTGCCGAGCACACGATTGTCCACGCCGGTGGCGTAGGTGTCGAAGGTGAGGGTGCCTGCGGAAGAGCCCACGGTGCAGGCCTGGGCAGCCGCGAGGCCGCCAAAGGACATCAGCAGGGCCACGGCGACGGAACGCAACTGGAACATGGGAACTCCTGGGCAAGGTTCAATGACAGCTTTGGACCTTAGGGACTTTGTTTGAGGTGCTCGTGAAGCGCCTGTGGTCTGTTTGGCGCGGGTGCCTGTCCTACACTCGGGCGCATGGAACAGACAGATCACCTGTTGCGCCTGCTCAGCCGTGCCGAGCAGGTCCTCTCAAGACTTGAAAGCGTGCTGCCCCAGGCCTTGCGGGCCCCCGACTGGTCGGCGTCCGTGGCCTTTCGCTATCGCAAGCGAAGCGCTTCGGCCTGGGCCAATGGCTGGCTGGAGCCGGTGCGTCACGTCGGTGTCATCCGCTACGACGATCTCTGCGAGGTCGACACGCAAAAAGAACGTTTCGCGCGCAACCTTGCGCAATTCATGGCTTGCAGAACGGCCAACAACGTGCTGCTGTCGGGTGCGCGCGGCACGGGCAAGTCATCGTTGGTCAAGGCTGGCTTGCACGCCCACGCGGCTCAGGGCCTGCGTCTCATCGAGGTGGACAAGGCCGACCTCATTGACCTGCCCGACCTGGTCGAGCTGGTGAGCGAGCGCCCCGAGCGCTTCGTCATCTTTTGCGACGACCTCAGCTTCGATGAGGGCGAGCCAGGCTACAAGGCGCTGAAGTCGGTGCTTGACGGCACCGTGGCCGCCCATGGCGACAACGTGCTGGTGGTTGCCACTTCCAACCGCCGACACCTGCTGCCCGAGTACCACTCGGACAACAAAAGCTACTCGCGTGGCGACGACGGCGAGCTGCACCCCGGCGAGGTGGTGGAAGAAAAAATCTCGCTGTCCGAGCGTTTCGGACTGTGGGTCAGCTTCTACCCGTTCAGCCAGGACGAGTACCTGGCCATCGTGGCGCAGTGGTTGCGTCACCTGGGCCTGAACGAAGAGGCCATCGAGGCCGCGCGTCCTGAAGCGCTGGTGTGGGCCATCGAGCGCGGTTCACGCTCGGGTCGCGTGGCGCAGCAGTTCGCACGCGACCATGCTGGCCGAGTGGCCGGGCGAGGCGAGGCAGGGCATGTCTGAGCGCAAGTCCTATCACGTGATGGACGCGACCGACCGCGTGCCGGTGGACGTGGCCGTCGGCGTGCTCATCGAGCGCGATGAGAGCGGGCACGAAGGCCGCTTCCTGCTGACCTCGCGTCCGCAGGGCAAGGTCTACGCGGGCTACTGGGAATTCCCGGGCGGCAAGCTGGAGCAGGGTGAGACGGTGGAGCAGGCGCTGCGCCGCGAACTGCACGAAGAAATCGGCATCACCATCGCGGCAGCCGAGCCCTGGAAGGTCGAGCTGATGGACTACCCGCACGCGCGCGTGCGCCTGCACTTCTGCAAGGTGTTTGCGTGGGAGGGGGAATTCGAGATGCGCGAGGGCCAGCAGATGGCGTGGCAGTCGCTGCCGGTGCAGGCGCAGCCAGTGCTGCCCGGCACCATCCCGGTGCTGCAGTGGCTGGCTCAGGAGCGAGGCCACACGGGCCCCACTCACCTGGGTTGATGACAGGGCCGGCCGCGCGATGCGACCCGGGCCCTTTTCACCTCACTGCGAAGCGCCGCTGGTGGCTTCGGATGCGGCAGCAGCCACGGGCGCGGCATCGCTGGCAGGCAGGCTGGCGGCGGGCGCGGGTGCGCTGCCGTGCGCCTCTTCGGTGTGGCCGGCATCGATGCCGTGCTTTTCTCCGCTCATGTCGATGTCACCGCCGCTTTTCATCAGCACGAACATCGCGAGGGCCGCGAAAGCCACGAAGGCCACAACAATCTTCCACATGGGGATCTCCAGTCGGGATGTGAACAAACAAGGCGCCTGTTGGACGCCATCGAGCCGGCACGGGTGGCGCGGCGCAGGCATCGTAGGCGCGAATGGGCATGCTGCCCCCTCCGGACTGACCCGAGGTTGATGCAAAGCAGCTCCCGCCCGTGTCGGATCTGACGGACGCGCTGCGTTATGCTGGGCCGCGTTCCGACACCCCCAGACCCACACAGAGCGAGACAACCATGAGCTACCAGACCCTGAGTTACGCCGTCGGTGACGACGGTGTGCTGCTGCTGACCCTCAACCGCCCCGAGCAACTCAACGCCTTCACGGTCGAGATGGCCAACGAGCTGGTCGATGCCTTCACCCGTGCCAGCGACGACGACGCCGTGCGCGCCATCGTGGTCACCGGGGCTGGCAAGGCGTTTTGCGCCGGCATGGACCTCAGCGTGGGCGGCAACGTCTTCGGCCTCGACGAGTCTCAGAAGCCCACGCTGGCCGACATGCGCGAGCGCCTGACGGACAAGGCCATCCACGAGGGTGTGCGCGACACGGGCGGGCGCGTGGTGCTGTCCATCTTCAACTGCAAGAAGCCGGTGATCGGCGCCATCAACGGCGCGGCCGTGGGCATTGGCGCCACCATGACGCTGCCCATGGACATCCGCATCGCGTCAGAGAAGGCGCGCATCGGCTTCGTGTTCGGGCGCATCGGCATCGTGCCCGAGGCCTGCTCGAGCTGGTTCCTGCCGCGCATCGTGGGCATCTCGCAAGCGCTGGAATGGACCTACATGGCCGACATCTTCGATGGCCACGAGGCCCAGCGCGGCGGGCTGGTCAAGTGCGTGGTGCCGCCTGAGCAGTTGCTGGAAGAAGCGATGAAGATCGCGCGGCGCATCGCGTCGGAGCGCTCGGCCGTGGGCATCGCGCTGACGCGCCAGATGATGTACCGCAACTCGGCGCAGCCGCACCCGCTGGCCGCGCACGAGGTCGACTCGCTGGCCATGTTCTACACCAGCATCGGCGACGGCAAGGAAGGCGTGCAGGCCTTCCTCGAAAAGCGGCCCGCCCAGTTCCAGGGCAAGGCCTCGGAGATGCCGGCGTTTTACCCCTGGTGGGAATGAGCGCGGGGCTCGGCGGCATCCCGCCCCGAGCCTTTGCCTGAGCCCGGCAGCAAAGGAGAAGCCCGGCATGAAAAAGCCCGGCACAAAGGCCGGGCTGTCGAGGTCCTGTGGCTTGCTGTTCGTCAACAGCAGGCTTGGGACGTGAGCATCAGCTCAGGTGTTCGCTCACGAGCTTGGTCAGCTCGAACATCGTGACCTGCGGCTTCTTGAAGATGGGCTTCAATTTGTCGTCGGCGTTGATGTTGCGCTTGTTGGCGGCGTCCTGCAGGTTGTGCTTCTTGATGTACTCCCAGATTTTCTTGGTCACCTCGGTGCGAGGTGCCGGTGCGGCGCCGATCACGGCGGCCAGCACGGGGCTGGGGGTCAGCGGCTTGGCGAAAGCCGCGTTGGGGGCGCGCTTGGCAGCGGCCTTCTTGGCTGCAGGGGCCTTGGTGGCCGCGACCTTGGTGGCCGGGGCTTTCTTCGCAGTTGCCATGTGAATTCACTCCAGAAGTCAGTCAGATCTGATGCGGTTGTGGGCGTTCGATGTGTCCCGAACGTCTCGCGTCAACCGACAGCACGCATGGTACTGCTTTCTCTAGCGCAAAACCATGGCCTTGCAAGACCTTTTGTGAGGGGATGTCGCCCGATGGCATCGCGCAAGGCCCTGTGTTGGCGCCATCTGCATGAGGGCTGACACCAAGTGCCGTGCAAGGCTTGGGTGCTTTGGTGTCCAATGCCCGCTTGTGTCTGCTTTGATGGAGCTTTCGGATGTCGCCTCAAGCCGTGTTGGCCCAACCCTTCACCCTGCCCGCCGGGGCCGTGGTCAAGAACCGCCTTTTCAAGTCTGCGATGAGCGAAGCGCTGGGCACCCGAGACGGTGCGGCCACGCCTGAACTCGTGCGCTTGTATGGTGCATGGGCCGATGGCGGCATCGGGCTGTGCATCACGGGCAACGTGATGGTCGACCGTCGTGCGCTGGGCGAGCCGGGCAACGTCGTGATCGAAAGCGACCGCTTCCTGGCCGAGCTGACGGCCTGGGCGCAAGCGGCCACGCGCAACGGCACGCAATGCTGGGTGCAGCTCAACCACCCGGGCAAGCAGGCGCCCAAGGGCTTGAACAAAGAGAACATCGCGCCATCGGCCGTGCCTTTCCGCGCCGAGATGCAGGCGTTTTTCCCGACCCCGCGTGAGATGACCGAGGCCGAGATCAGCGAGGTCATCGAGCGCTTTGCGCGCGCAGCCGAGCTGGTCAAGCGCGCGGGTTTCACCGGCGTGCAGATCCACGGCGCACACGGCTACCTGGTCAGCCAGTTCCTGTCGCCGCACCACAACCGCCGCACCGACGACTGGGGCGGCACGCCCGAGAAGCGCCGTCGCTTCGTGCTGAGCGTGCTGGCCGCCATGCGCGAGAAGGTGGGCCCCGGCTTTCCGATCGGCATCAAGCTGAACTCGGCCGACTTCCAGCGCGGTGGCTTCACCGAAGAAGAGTCGCTCGACACCATCCGCGCCTTGTCGGATGCCGGCATCGACCTGATTGAAATTTCCGGTGGCACTTATGAGGCCCCGGCCATGACAGGCGTGAAGAACAAGGCCGAGCCGGCGAAGGCGAGCACGAAGCAGCGCGAGGCCTACTTCCTGGAGTTCGCCGAGAAAGCGCGCAAGGCCGTCAAGACACCCCTGGTGGTCACCGGTGGCTTCCGTTCGCTGCAGGGCATGGCCGACGCCATCACCTCGGGGTCGGTGGACTTTGTCGGCGTGGCGCGGGTGCTGGCGATCGAGCCCGATGCACCCAACCGCCTGCTGTCTGGTCAGCAGACGCGCCACCAGGTGCGCCCGCTCAAGACCGGCATTGGCTACATCGACAAGATGGGCATGATGGAGGTGGTCTGGTACACGGGCCAGCTCAAGCGCATTGGCCGTGGTGAGCCGCCCAAGCCGGGCGAGATGCCGCTGTGGGTGTTCGTCAAGTACATCGCCAAGCAGGCGGGGCTGGGGCGCAAGAAGGGGCCGGCGAAGTTGCGGGCGAGTTGAGGACGGCGCCTCGCTCAATCATCGGCGAGCAGCGCCGGGCCGATGTCGGCCAGCGTGGCGCAGCCGGTCAGGGCCATGGCGGCCTCGAGTTCGTCGCGCAACAAGCGGATGGCGTGCGCCACACCCAGGGCGCCGGCCGTGGCCAGCGCGTGAACCGCGGGTCGGCCGATCAGCACGGCTCGCGCGCCCAGCGCCAGGGCTTTGAGCACGTCGGTGCCGCGTCGGATGCCGCCATCCACCAGCACGGGCACGTCGGAGCCGACGGCGTCAACGACGCGAGGCAAGGCCCGTGCCGTGGTGATCGCGGTGTCCAGGGTGCGACCCCCATGGTTGGAGACGATGATGCCTTGCACACCTGCTTGGACCGCGAGGCGAGCGTCATCCGGGTGAAGCACGCCTTTGAGAAGGATGGGCAGTCGGGTCACTTGCTTGAGCCAGGCGATGTCGTCCCAGGTGGGGGCGTGGTGCAGCAAGCCATCAAAGAGCGCGCTTTGCTCCGGCGACAGCGTTGGTGACGGCGGGGTGCTCATGCCCCGCAGGTTGACGGCTGAGACGCCTTCAGGCAGCCGAAAGCCTGCGCGCCTCTCGCGGTCGCGAACGCCGCTGGTGGGGGCGTCAACGGTGAGCACCAGGGCTTCGTAGCCAGCGGCCTCTGCACGCTTGATCAGCAGCCGAGTGAACTCGCGGTCGGGCTGAAGATAGAGCTGCATCCACAAGGGGCCGCGAAGGTGATCGAGAGCGGTCGCATCGGCGATGTCTTCAAGGGCGGTGCTCGATTGGGTGCTCAAGACGTAGCCAGCCTCCTGGGCGGCTGCCGCCAGCGCCGAGCCGATTTCACCTTCGGGGTGTGCAAGCAGCTGGTAGGCGATCGGCGCCAGCATGAGAGGGTGGGCCATGGTACGACCGAATAGCTCGGTTCGCGTGTGGCCACCAGCTGTGCGCCTGAGCACACGCGGCACGAGTGAGATGGCTTGCCAAGCGCGTGCGTTGGCCTGCAGCGTGTGCTCGTCTGCGGCACCACCTTGCAGGTAAGCCCAGGCGCCGGCCGGCATGTTGTGCGAAGCATGCCGTTCGTAATCGGCCAGGCAGAAGACGTCGGGTGGGATGGCTTGCAGGTCAGGGGATGGGGTTTGCATGGGCAGGCGAGCTCAGTCGATGTCGCCTTCAGCGGGAGGTCGCTTGCGGCCATGGATCATCGAATGCACGAGATTCTCGCGCTGATGCACGCTGGTCAGCAACACACCCACCACATGCAGCCCGATCAGTGGCAGGAGGGCCCAGGCCAGCGTGGTGTGCACGACCTCCAACGTTTCGGAGCCCCAGTAACGATCGGTGGTCTGCAGCCAGCCCACGAAAGTCAGGCTGGCCACGGTCAGCAGCAGGCTGAGCACCATCCAGGCCCCCAAGGGGTTGTGACCGATGTGCCGAGGTGCCTGACCGCGCACCACCTGGCTGGCGTAGGACCAGGTTGAACGCGTGCCTCTGATGAAAGAGGCGAAGCGGGCGTGTCGGGGGCCGACGAAGCCCCACAGCAGACGCAGCGCCACGCAAGCCATGGCGACAAAGCCGGCCGTTTCGTGCCAGCTGCCTGGCACACCCATGTGCAGCGTGCTGGTCCAGGCGATGGTGATCGCACCAAGCAAGGTCCAGTGCAGCGCGCGCACCAGGGGGTCCCAGACGCGGGTCATTTCTGGCCGGCGTCGCCGATCAGCTCCAGCGTCCTCGGGTTGAAATAGGCCTCGCGGCGCTTGCCTTTGCCGTCGAAACCGTAGACCTCGTAGCAGCCGTTGTCGATCTTGATCTTGCGCACGTCCCAGCCATCCGCCTGGAGTTTGTCGGAAAGGTCTTCGCGCAACTTCCATTCCTTGCTGGGTTCGTTGCACTTGAAGTCACCATGGGCCATGGCGACCTGGTTGGCCAAGCCCATGCCGAGGCAAAGGCAGATCTTCTGGAGGGTTTGACGGGTTTGCATGGTGTGTCGGGGCTCAGACGTCGGCCCACATTCGCAAGAGGTTGTGATACGTGCCAGTGAGCGCGACCAAGCCGTCATCGTGATCGTGTCGTTCGCGCAGCTTGGTCAGGTTGGTGTCGAGGTCGAACAAGAGGCGGCGCTGTTCATCGCTGCGAACCATGCTCTCGACCCAGAAGAAGCTGGCAAGGCGGTGGCCTTTCGTCACAGGCTCGACGCGGTGCACGCTGGTGCCGGGGTAGATGACCATGTCGCCTGCGGCGAGTTTGACGCGCTTTTCACCGTAGGTGTCTTCGATCACGAGTTCGCCGCCATCGTATTCGTGTGGCTCGGCCAGGAACAAGGTGGCCGAGATGTCGGTGCGCACGCGTTGACCGATTTCGTTGTTGACGCGGATGGCGTTGTCGACGTGGTTGCCGTATTGGGTGTGAGTGCCCCCGTATCGGTTGAACAGCGGGGGCACGATGCGCCGCGGCAGCGCGGCGGAGAAGAACAGCGTGTTGCGGTCCAGCGCCGGCAGGATCAGGGCCCGCAGGCGCTTGGCGTGTTCACCTTGCTGCGCCAGTTGCTCGTTGTCCTTGACCAGGGCGGCTTGGCGCCCGGCGGTGACCTGACCGAGCACCCAGGGTGCATCGGCCAGGACCTCTCGGGCTTGGCGCAGCTCTTCAGGTGTGAGGACCTGAGGGATGTGCAGCAGCATGGCGATGTGGCTCAGAACTTCGCTGTCAGCGTGACTTGCACCAGTCGACCTGCGCCCGGCACATAGTGGCCACGGTAGACCTGATCGGCGTAGAGCTTGTTGGCGATGTTGGTGACGTTGGCCTTGATCGAATAGGCCTGGCTGGGTGTGTATTCGGCCATCAGGTCCACGGTGCCGTAGCCCGGCGCATAGAACTGTTGTCCGCCGTTGGCCGTGCCGACGTCTGCCGGCGATTGCTTGGTGCGGAAGTTCACGCCCAGACCGGCGCGCCACTTGGGCAGGAACTTGTAGGTGTTCCAGATGGTGCCGCTGTGGCGAGGCGTCAGGCCAGGGCGGTCGCCCTTGCGGTTGCCGAACGAGGTGGCGGACTTCTCGTCCACTTCTGCTTCAGGGATCCAGGTGTAGGAGCCGTAGATTTCCCATTCGTCGGTGATCTGGCCGGTGATGTCCATGTCAAAGCCCATGGCGTGGCGCTTGCCGGAGAGTTCGAACTGCGTGGCGGCGCTGTCGACGTCGGTGTTGCGCTCATGAAGCTTGGTGGCGCGGAACAGGGCCAGTCGGGTGCTCATGCGGCCATCTTCGGAGTCGAGCTTGGCGCCCAATTCGAGGTTCTGGCTGGACTCTGGCGGCACGTTGACGCTCAGGGGCGAGTACGAATAGGTGTCGCCCGAGGTGTTGAACGAGGTGCCGTAAGAGAAGTGATACGACTGCAGGGCATTGGGCTGGAACAGGACGCCCAGGCGCTTGCTGAGCTTGTCGATGCTCTGCTTGTACTTGGCGCTTGGCAGGTTCGCGGCGTTGCTGGTGTTGTAGACGGTGTAGTTGCCGTTGAAGTAGTCGTAGCGCAGGCCGCCCAGCAGCTTCCACATCGGCGCGATGTGGACGAGGTCCTGCACGTAGACGCCCAGGCCTTCGGCGGTGAATTCGTTGCCGCGACGCAGGATGCGGCGGCTCTCGTCGATCCAGGCGCCATCGTCCGGGTTGCCCGCAGTGATGTTCGGCTTGCCGAGGGTGATGCCACCGTTGTTGCCGTTCGGTGCGGCCGTCACCTGGCGCTTCTCGCGCGAGAAGTCCACGCCGGTGGTGATCTCGTTCTTCAGGCCCAGGATCTGGTGCTTGCCGGTGTAGTCGCTCTGTGCCTGCAGCACGTCGACCTTCTGGATCTTCAACACGCTGCCGCGGGTGAACACCGTGTTGTTGCTGAAATTGCCCAGGTCCGTCCCCGACCCGTTGGGGAACCGGATCGTGCTGGCGCGCTGGTCGCGTTCGAATTCACCTCGGCGGATCACGCTCTTGAGCTCCGAGCCTCCGCCCAGCTTCAGCGTGTTGGTGTAGCTCAGCACCTTGCCTTGGCTCTGCGCAAAGTCGCTGGCCGTGCCGTAGTAGCGGGCCGGGTCCAGCTTGTCGTTGACCGTGTTGTAGGCGGCGGACTGGCTGGCGCTGGGCTTGATCCAGGGCAGGCCGTAGTTGATGCCGTTGTCGTTGTTGATGTAGTACAGGCTCACCAGGTGTTCGACCTTCTTGCCGATGCCTGCACGGTAGGCCAGGGCCAGGCCTTCTTTGTCGATGCTGGAGCCCGCACCGTTGTTGTTGGCGGTGGTGCGCATGGCGTTGATGCGCAAGGCCGAGTCCTCACCGGTCACGATGTTGAAGTCTCCGGTGCCGCGCACGTAGGAGTGGCTGCCCGCCGTGAGCGAGACCTCGTTGGACTTTTCCAGGAAGGGGGTCTTGGTGACCTGGTTGACGGCGCCTCCGGTGGAGCCGCGCCCGAACAGCATCGAGGCGGAGCCGCGCAGCAGCTCGAGCCGGTCGAGGTTGAAGGTGTCGCGGTCGTAGATGGCCGGGTCGCGAACGCCGTCCAGGAAGATGTCGCCGGTTTGCTGCAGCGAGAAGCCGCGCAGGCGGATGTCTTCCTCGCCGCCTTCGGCTGCCATGAAGGTGATGCCCGCAGTCTGGCGAAGCACATCTTTCATCGTGTCGAGGTTGCGGTCAACGATCAGCTTTTCGGTGACCACCGTGATCGATTGCGGGATGTCGCGCAGGGCTTGCTTGCCCTTGCCGATGGTGGTGGTGGTGGCCTGGTAGGTGCTTTTGGCTTCGGGCTTGGGGTCTGCCTTGCCCGTCACAGAAACGGCTGGCAGCGTGGCTTCAGGCGTGGGTGCGCCCTGGTTCTGGGCCGCCGAAACCGAGCTCAACAGGCTCAGCCCCATGCCTGCGGCGAGGGCGCCCAGCGGCATCACCACGGGGCGAGCTGCTGCTGGTTTGGAACGAGGGGACGATCGGGACATGGACGGCTCCGGAAAGGGCGATGCCTGCGTGGGCGGGCAACTGACATGGTTGTTGTGTCGGGTGCGATGTCGCACTCAATAATCTAAATGATAACAATTCGCGATAGCATTGTTAAGGGGTGTTGCTGGCAGCCACCAGAACGCGGGGTTCGGCGCCTGTTGGTCAGGCGAGCACAAGAAGGGGACTGAAAGCGAAACAGGCGCGACCTCTCCCGAAGCCGCGCCTGTCCTTTTCTCTGGTTCAAACAAAAAAGCGTTTGCCGCCAGACCCTGTCTGCCACCTTCTCGGCCCCCACAGCCAATCAGGCGACATCCCCACCACGGTCTGCCCGGCAGGCCTCAGGTCCCGCCGGCTTGTCAGACAAGGTCTGTGCGACAAACGCGTAGCTATATTAACGATAATCATTCGCATTGGCAAGATGCCATGAAGCGCTCATGGGCATGACGGGAACGGGGCTCGCAAGCACGGGGCGAGGCGGTGTGCCGCGCCCACGAAAAAGGGCTCCCTGCGGGGAGCAAAAAAGGGCTCCCCGCAGGGAGGCCTTGTCGCGGCCGAGGCCGCTGGCGCAACGCGCTGGTGTCAGCCGGCGGTCTTGCTGGCGCCGATCTTGGGCGCGGTCTTGACGCTCCAGATCATCGTGATGGCCAGGATGCCGATCACCACACCCAGCGACACCATCACCGGGATCTTGTAGATGTCGATCAGCATCATCTTCGTGCCGATGAAGACCAGGATCACCGCCAGGCCGTAGCTCAGCAGGTGGAACTTGGCGGCCATGGCAGCGAGCAGGAAGTACATCGCACGCAGACCCAGGATGGCGAAGATGTTAGACGTCAGCACGATGAAGGGGTCGGACGTGATGGCGTAGATGGCGGGGATGGAGTCGACTGCGAAGATCACGTCGGTGAAGCCCACGAGCGCCACCACCAGCAGCAGCGGGGTGGCGACTTTCACGCCGTTCTGCACGGTCCAGAAGTTCTCGCCGTCGAAGTGCTTGCTCACGGGCATGACCTTGCGCAGGAACTTCAGGGCCGGGTTGCCCTCAAGGTCGGGCTCCTTGTCGGCGGCCCACCACATCTTGACGCCGGTGAAGAACAGGAAGGCACCGAAGACGTAGAGGATCCAGTGGAACTGGCTGATCAGCCAGCCGCCCACCAGGATCATCACCGTGCGCAGCACGATGGCGCCGATGATGCCGATCATCAGCACGCGCTTCTGGTAGGACGGGGGCACCGCGAAGTACGTGAAGATCATCAGGAAGACGAAGATGTTGTCCACCGCCAGCGACTTCTCGATGAGGTAGCCGGTGAGGAACTCGAGTGCCTTGGTGTTGGCCACCGCCGTGCCCAGCTCTTGCTGATAGGCCCACCACAGCAGGCCGTTGAAGGCGAACGACAAGGCCACCCAGATGGCGGACCACTTGATGGCTTCGGGGACGGAGACCTCGTGGGCGCCCTGTTTTTTCAGGACGACGAAGTCGACGAAGAGCGCCACGATGACGATGGCGACGAAGATGACCCACAGCCAGGTGGGAACGGTGCTGAACATGCAGTTGACTCCGGTGGACAAACATCACGCGGCCCTGGACGAGGGCCGCGCGCCTGTGCACCGAAAGGTCTTGCGAGGCGGGCCTGGCGGCCTGCCGTGCCACCCGGGTCAGGGGCCTTTGCGGCCCCCGCCGTACTGACGGGTCGACACCAACCGGGTGAGCGGAGAGCTACTCCCCCTTCGGACCTGCGAAGTTTACACAGGCCAGGCAAGCCCCGGCGAGTTTTGGGGGCATTGAGGTCAAGGGGGTGGCGATCGTGCTCAATCCGTCACGGCCGAGGCCATGGCGGACAGCGCCAGCCAGCTGCCCGGCTGACCGGGGCGGGGCAGGCGTTCGCACAGCACGCCCCAGATGCGCTGGATCAGCGTGGGCTGCAGCACCTCGTCGCAGCGGCCCATGGTGTCGAGCCGTCCGTCGCGCAGCACCAGGGCCTGGTCGGCGTAGGCCTCGGCCAGGTTGAGGTCGTGCAGCACGACGAGCACGCCGTGTCCTTGTGCGGCCAGCTGACGCATCAGCCTCATCACGCTGTGCTGGTGGGCCAGGTCGAGCGCGGCGGTGGGCTCATCCAGCATCAGCCAGCGGGGGGCGTCGTCATCGGGGTGCGGCGTGACCTGGGCCAGCACGCGTGCCAGCTGCACACGCGCCTTCTCGCCGCCTGACAGGCCCGCGTGCAGGCGGTCGATCAGGTGCAGGGCGCCGACGGTGTCCAGGCATTGCTCGACCAGTTCACCTTCGAGCGGATGCGGGCAGTGGGCATGAGGGTGGCGGCCCATGCGCACGATGTCGCGCGCGCTGAAGTCAAAGGGCACCTGCAGCTCCTGCGACAGCAGCGCGCGGTGGCGGGCGAGCTCGACGGTGTCCCAGTCGGACAGCAGCCGGCCGTTCAGGTGCACGCGCCTGGCGCTGCCGCCTTCCAGCCCGCACAGGGCGTGCATGAAGGTGGACTTGCCCGCGCCATTGGGGCCGAGCACGGCGTGCACCTGGCCGGCTTGCAGTTGCACGAAGGGCACGTCGAGCACGCGGCGATCGCCGTGGCGCACCAGCAGGTCGTGGGCAGACAGGCTCATCTCAGGCTCCTTGTGTCAGGCGATTTCAAAACGAAGAAGAACGGTGGGCGCGCCCCCGCAGCAACCACAGGAAGGTGGGCGCACCGATCAGGCCGGTGAGCACGCCCAGTGGCATCTCGGCAGGCGCCAGCGCCGTGCGCGCGGCGGTGTCGGCCAGCAGCACCAGGCTGGCACCCAGCAAGGCCGAGCCCGGCAGCACCGCGCGGTGCGATGGACCGCACAGCAACCGCACCAGGTGCGGCGCGAGCAGCCCGATGAAGCCCACCATGCCGATGACCGCGGTGACGGCGGCCACGGCCAGCGCGGCCAGGGCCACGCAGCGGCGCTGCAGCGACGCCACGTTCACGCCGGATAGCGTGGCCTGCGCTTCACCGAGCGACAGCGCATCGAGCGCTGCGGCCAGGCGGGGGGCCAGCACACATGCCACCAGCACCGCCGGCAGCACGCAGGCCACGGCCAGCCAGTGGCTGGGTGCCAGGCTGCCCAGCATCCAGAAGGTCAGGGCGCGCAACTGGGTGTCGGTGGCGAAGTGGGTGAGCAGGCCCAGGGCGGAGCCGGCCAGGGCGTTGATGGCCACCCCCACCAGCAGCAAGCGCGTGACGGCGACATGGCCGTGTTGCCGCGCCAGCCGCCAGACGATGGCGGTGGTCAGCAGGGCCATGGCGAAGGCGCCCAGCATGGTGCCGCTCACGCCCAGCCAGCCCGTGTGAAAGCCCGCCACCGTCCAGCCAGCCAGCGGCAGCAGCACGATGAAAGCGGCGGCCCCCAGCGCGGCACCGGCCTGCACACCGATGAGGCCCGGGTCGGCCAGCGGGTTGCGGAACAGGCCCTGCACCATGGCGCCCGAGACGCCCAGCGCGGCGCCGGCCAGCAGGCCCATCGCCAGGCGCGGGGCGCGGATGTGCCAGAACACCTCGGCACCCGAGACATCGCCCACCTGGCCGCTGCCCCACTGCAGCACGTCGCGCCAGCCCAGTGCAAAGGGGCCGTTGCTGGCGGCCACGAGCAGGCTGATCAAGAGCAGCGTGCCCGCGCTCAACAGCGTCATGTGGACGGACAGCAAACGGCCCGGTGCCGCACGCCAGCGCCGGGCCACTTGCCCGGTTGCCGAAGGCGCGCTGGCGGGTGTCGACGACAGCACGGCGCTCATGACAGTCCCTGCTGCAGTTCTTGCAGCGCTGCGGGCATGCGCGGCCCGAAGCCCAGCAGCGCCATGGTGTCGAAGCTGAGCACGCGTTGCTGACGGCCGGCCGGTGTCAGGGCCAGGCCGGGCAGTTGCCAGAATGTTGGCAGGCCACCCAATGCGCTCACCGACTCCTGCGTGGTCACGATCCAGTCGGGCCGGGCTTGCACGGCGCTTTCGGCGTTGAGTGCGCGCCAGCCTTGCACCTGGGTCATGGCGTTGTGAGCGCCAGCGTAGCTCAGCATGGCGTGGGCACCGGTGTCGGTGCCGGCCAGCATCGCGGCCGGTCCGTGGGCCATGATGAACAGCACGCGCGGGCCGGTGTTGCCGGAGGCTGCTGCATGGCGGCGCGCGACCTGCTGCTGCGTGGCCTGCCAGCGCTTTCGCAGGTCGGCCGACAAGGCTTGCGCGGCCGATTGCCGCCGCGTGGCTTCACCTGCCAGCTTGACCTTCTCGATCAGGTCTTCGAATCGGTGCTTGACGCTCACCAGTTGCAGCGGCACCCCAGCCTGCCGAAGCTGCGCCAGCACCGCAGGCGGGCCGGCCTCGTCGGTGCCGAGCACGGCGTGTGGCTTGAGCGACAGCAGCCCCTCGGCCGAGAGTTGGCGCAGGTAACCTACCTTGGGCGTCTGGCTGGCCGCTGCAGGGTGGGTGCTCGTGGTGTCGGTGCCCACCAGCATGTGCTGGGCTTCGAGCAGGTAGACCACCTCGGTCAGGCTGCCGTGGATGCTGACCAGGCGCGGCTCGCCCGAAGCCTCGCCTGGTGATGCGGCCGCGAAGGCCTGCCCTGTCGCGCCCCATGACTTGGGCAGTGTGGCGAGCCCGCCCAGCCCACCGATGGCTTGCAGCAGGCGGCGACGGTGCGTGCCCCCCTCGGGTCCGAAGGGGGCGGGGCTGCGGCGGTTCATGCGGCTTCCTTGTGCGGATTGACCGAGCCCCGCTGGCCTTGGTTGCCGGGTGGCGTGCCACCCACCAGCGAATGCGCCAGCTCGCGCCAGGCGGGCAGTTCAGGCTTGCCCGGTTTGCGTTCGCCAAAGAACATGGCGATGAGCTCGCCACTTTCATCGAACAGCTCGATCGAAGTCACCGGGCCGTCGTCCGTTGGTTTGCTCACCAGCCAGCTTTCGTGCACGGCGTCGCCGCGCAGGTGCAGGTTGAATCCTTCGTCGAGCACGTTCAGCCATGGGCCCATGGGCTCGATGCGCTGCACAGCGCCGGTGTGGATCTGGATGCAGCCCGGGTTGCCCACGAAGACCATGATCGGCAGGCCCGAAGTGGCCGCTTCGTTGAGCAGCCAGTCCACCGCCAGCAGCGGCGTGCGGCGGGTGTGCACGCCTTCCATCAGGCGCAGGGCCTGGCGGCGACCCACCTGAAAGCGCTTGAGCAGCTCGAAGAACTCGTGCGTGTCGTGCATGGCCGACCAGGCTTCACCCAGGCCCAGGCAGTCGATTTCGCTGTCGGGGCGGTCGGTGGGCGGCGTGACGCGGCCGGGTGTGAAGCGCACTTCGCGCGCTGGGTCGGCGTGGCGCTGCACCAGGTCTTCGAGGGCGGTCAGCGAGGTCTGCGCTCGGGCATGGACCTTGTGCACGGCCTGGCCGTGGCGATCGAAGAACTGCAGGCTGTGCTGCTCGCCCTTGTCGGTGCGCTCGACAACGTGAAAGCCGGCGTGCCAGTGGTTGAGGAACAGGCGCAGGTCGATCTCGGGGCCGATGGCCAGGCCCACCGGGCCCCTGGCGCTGACGTTGCGGTACACGCCGACCTTCTCGTGCACGATGTGCTCGTTGCGCGTGAGGGCCATCACCGGGCCCACGGCTTCGAGGCCTTGCAGGATGGCGACCCAGTCACCGTTCAGTGGCACGGTGGCGAGCAGGCTGTCGGCGCCGGCCTGTGGCGACATCTGGCTCACAGCATGGGCAGCCAGCACCTCGCCTTCCGAGAGTTTCAGGCGCGCCGCGGCGTCGCGTGCCCGCAAGCCTTGAGCGCGAAGCTCGGCGAAGGACGAGCGCAAGTGGTTGAGAAGGGTCGTGGTCATCTTTGGGCTCCATGTCGGTTGCAGGGAAGGGTGGTTTCAGTGGCGTGCCGAGATGGACACGCGCAGGTTGCGGCCGGCACCTTCGACGCCTTCGCTGGCGAAGCCGTTGTCCAGGCGGTAGGTTTCGTTGGCCAGGTTCTCGGCCGCGAGGTCGAGGGTGATGTGCTGGTTGATGCGCCATTGCGCCCAGGCACCCAGCAGTCGGTGGCTGGGTTGACGGCCCGTGCGGGTCTGCGTGTTGTCTTTGAAGTACTTGCGTGCCCAGACTTGTTGCCACCGCAGACCGATCTCGCCCCAGGTCTGACGCCTGCCCAGGCTCAGCTGCAGGCGGTCGGCGGGAACGGTCAGCAGGTCGCGTTCGCTCAGGCCGTTGAAGGTGCGGCCTTGCATGCGGTGGCCGCTGAAGCGGGCTTGCCAGTCGTTCCATTGCAGGCCACCTTCGAGCTCCAGGCCCCAACGGTGCTCGGTGCCGGGTTGCACGAGCTCACCACTGCCGTCGGTCGAGGCCATCAGGGTTTCGAGCAACTGCTCTGTTCGGTCGTTGAAGGCCGTGAGCTTGGCGTCGAAGGCACTGCGTGCACCCAGCCCGAGCACACCGCGCTGGTGGGTCTGCACGCCTGCTTGCACGGAGCGAGACAGCTCCGGCTCGTAGAAGTTGCCGCAGATGCCGCTGCTGGGGGCAACGCGGGCGGTCGCGCTGTAGCCGGGCACGCGGACCCCGTCTCCGTGGGTGCGCAGCAGGCTGAGGTTGTTGCAGCGGCCGTAGCTCGATTTGGCGAAAGCCTCATCGAGCAATGGCGGGCGGAATGCGCGAGCCACCGTGCCGAACACGGTCCAGCCTTGCGGGGTCCAGCTGTGCGACAGGGTGAAACTGGGCGAAGCTCTCTGCGCGGTGATCGTGTCGGGCTGCCCCGCCGCGAGCAAAGCCGTGGCGTTGGCGCCGACCACGCGGGTCTTGAAGCGGTCCCAGCGGATGCCCGGCAAGGCTTGCCAGCCGTCGCGTTTCACGTCGAGCTGCAGGTAGCCACCGATGCGATCTTGCGAGCCGGACGGCTGGGCAGGGTTGTAGCCATCGGCGTACTGAGGGTTGGCGTTGCTGGTGGTGCGGCGCGAGGTGCGTTCGCTGCTGCCACCTTGCAAGCCCATGTGCAGGCTCATGCGCCACGGGCTGGTGTCGGTGGAATCAGTCCCTGTCGTGGGTGCCGCATCGCCTGACAGGGGCGGGCCCATCAAGGGCAGGGTGGCGCGCGTGTCGTAGGTGGTGTGCTGGTGATCGACGTCGTCATCGACCGTGCCCAAAGCGCTGAAGACGGACCACTTTTCCTCCATGTGATCGCGCACGCGTGTCTGGCTGCGACCCACGGTGGCCTGCCATTGAGCGCCACTGGCTTCGTCGGCCCACTTCGTCTGCACAGAGATGGTGTCGTCGTCGATGCGGCGTTGCACCTTGCCGAATGCGCCGGGGTCGCCGCCCGTGGTGTCGTAAGGTTGAAGACCCTGGTCCTGGTAGCGAACCCAGCTCAGCGCGGCCTTCCACTGGTCGGTCAGCCACCAGCTGCCTTTGACGAGGCTGCTGGTGGCATCGGTGTCGGAGAGCTCAAGTCGCTCGCCATCCGGGCGGCGGATGTCGTTGCTCTGGCGGCGCGATTGCGCGACCACGAGGTCGGTGCTTTCGCTGGGGCGACCATAGACGACCACGAAGGCCTGCGTCTCGTCGTTGTTGCTGGCATGGCCGATGCGCGTGCGTGCGCCCCATCGCTGGCCGGGGCGCAGCAGGTCTGCGGCATCTCGCGTCTGTGCGCTCACGGTGCCGCCCAGAGCGCCTGCCGGGCTCTCGACTTGGGCGCCCCGGCGCACCTCGATGGACTTGAGCAGCTCCGGCTCGATGAAGGTGCCGCCGAAGCGGTATTTCTCGAAGCCTTTGCCGACGCCGTCCAGTTCGATGCGCACGTCCTCGCCGTCGGTGTAGCCGCGGATGTTGAAGCCCATGCCGCTGCTGCGCGGTCCGCCCTGAACGGCCACGCCCGGCACCTCGTCGAGCACCTCGAACACCGAATCAGGCTGGCGCTGGCGCAGCACCGACTCCCCGATCGTCGTGGTTGATCGCGTGGTGTCGGCCTGCACGGCGGGCCGTTGACGCGTGGCCTGCACGCGCACTTCGGGCAACACGGTCATGTCTGACTCGAACTTGGGCTCAGGGTGCTGGGTGGGCGCAGGGGGCGTGGCGCTGTCCTCGGTTGCGAGGGCTGCACCGCACAAGGCGAGCAACCAGCAGCCGGTGGCGGCGACCGCCGACCGGCGCTGGCGCCAGGAACGGGGGGTACTGCAAGGCATGGCCAATCACAGGCCGCGTCGGCGCGACCTGTGTCCTTCATTGCTGTGTCACGTGGTCAGCGGACCTGACGGCGGCGGCGAACCATGGCCATGGCTCCCAGGCCGGCGCCCAGCAGGGCCCAGGTCTGGGGTTCGGGCACGGCGGTCTGCACCGCGTAAACCGCCACCTGGTCCAGGCTCATGTGAGCGGCCGTGGCACCGAAGTTGAAGACCCAGTCGCCGGTGCCGGCCAGGGTCCACTTCCACAGGCTTTCCTGCTCGGCGCCACCAAAGCCGCCGGTGATGGCGTTGTCGTAGGTCAGCACGCGGGTGGCGCTCACGCCGTTGAGCGTGGCCTCTTCCAGCGCGATCGAGCCTTGAGTGCCCACGCGCAGGTAGACCTCCCACAGGCCGGTGGTCGAGCCAGCCAGGTCAACCTGGAAGCTGGTCGGGCCGCCCAGACCGTAGATGTTGCCGCCGCTGGTCGGGAAGGCGCCGCCGGTCAGCTCGGTCAGCGTGCCAGCGCCGGCGATGTCGGGCGTGTTGTCCGTCGGGTAGCTCAGGATCACGTTCCACTCGGCGTAGCTGCTGCCAGCGTCGGGCGTGGTGATCCAGGCGTTGGCGCTGTTGCTGCCGTTGCCGCTGTGACCCAATGCGGCGGAGTCCCAGACACCAGCGGTGGCATGGGCGCTGCCTTGTGCGGCCATCAAGGCCGTGGCGGCGAGGGCCAGCGAGCGCAAGGACGAAGGGATGGACTGGGAGAAGTGAGAAAGGTGCATGTCAACCTCGGAGGGAGGAAATCAACAGCGTTCCTTCCCCACGAAGGCAACACGTCAGGATGGCGATGATTCAGTCGGGGACGGGCCCCACCCAGGACGCCTTGTCCTCAGGCAGCTTCGTGCGCGCCCGAGCCGAAGCCAGGGTGGTTCACCACAAAGCGGTACTGCTTGCCGCAATCGACGATGACCTCTTTCTGGCCTTTCTTGAGCAGCCGCACATCCACCTTGATCGAGCCGTAGCCATCGTGGGCGATCACCTCGTCCAGCAACTGGAGCAGGCGGGCCTTGACGGGGGAAACGGACGGGGTGGAAGGGCTGCGATCGGACATGGAGGCTTTTCGTTTGCGACAGTCAGCATCTTAATGAGAATTATTCGCAAATGAAAGATGCCCCCTTCAAACCCGGGGGCTTGCTGCCAGATCGGTTCCGCAGTGCCGACTGCACCGCCAGGTGCCGCGTCGACTCAGCGGCCGCCGTCTTCGCGCATGTCCTCGCGCAACTGGCGCTGCCAATCCTTGAGCCGCGCGTCGAGCACGCTCAGCTCGACGATGGCCGCCGCATCCGGCTGGCGGAAACGTTTGCGCCCGCCTTCTGCTCG
>NZ_DCXA01000019.1:32827-35217 GCF_002328915.1 Aquabacterium sp. UBA2148 | reverse complement strand
CCACATCGCCGATGTGCACATCGGTGCCTCGGCCCGCCATCTGCGTGGCCACGGTGACCGCACCCGGCTCGCCGGCCTGGGCCACCACCTCGGCCTCGGCCTGGTCCTGGCTGGCGTTGAGCACACGGTGTGCGCAGCCCAGCGCCTGCAGCACGCCTGACAAGGCCACCGAATCGGCCACCGAGCGGGTGCCCACCAGAACGGGCTGTCCACGCTCGCGACAAGCCATCACCCGCTCGGCCACGGCCTGCCAATGTGCCTGGGCATGCGCGTGCACCTTCAGCCCCAGGTCCTGACGCTGGCTGACCCGGTGAGGCGCCACGGGCCGAACCGGCAGGCCGTAAGTGGCCAGCAACTCGCAGCGCGCCTCGCTCAAGGTGCCGCTCTGCCCGCACAAGCGCAGGTAGCGCGGGAAGAACTGCTGGCTGGTCATCTGCAGCAAGGTCTGCGTGGCTGGCGCAGGCTGCAGGCCCTCCTTCAGGCCGATGAGCTGGTGCAGGCCGCGCGACCAGCTGCGCCCCTTCGCTCGCCGGCCGCTGTGCACGTCTACGATCTGGATCTCGCCGTCGTGCACCACGTAATCCACATCACGCTGGAACGCGTGCAAGGCGGTGAGCGCCTGCGTCAACCACTCTTCTCGCAAACGCCGCAGCTGCCACTCCGTGCCCAGGTTGCGGGCGCGTTGGCCCAGCCACTCGCGGCCTGCATCGGTCAGTTGCCAACGGCCAGGTGCGGTTTCGATCACCTGCTCACCCGGCTTCATCTGCCTGGCCAGGAACAGCGCCAGGCGCCACCTGGGCAACTCGTCGTCGCGCACCTGCTGCGACAGGATCAAAGGCGTGGAGGCTTCGTCGATCAGCAAGCTGTCGGCCTCGTCGAGCACGGCCATGCACAGGCCGCGCAACACAGGCTGCTCGTGCGCAGCGGGGTTGCCCCGCCCTTCTTCCGAGGCGCCGAGCCGGTCCCGCAAATGATCGAAGACGACCTCACGAGCGCTGGCGTACGCCAGGTCGCAAGCGTAGGTGAGACGGCGTGCATCGGGCTTGTCGTCGTGCTGGATGCAGCCCACGCTCAGGCCCAGGCGGTCGCACACACCGCGCGCCTCGTCGGCGTCTCGCTGCGCCAGGTAGTCGTTGGAGGTGAGCACGTGCACCGGCACGCCGGCCAAAGCGGCCGTGGCCCCCACCAGCTGGGCCACCAGGGTCTTGCCTTCGCCGGTGCCCAGCTCAACGAGGTGGTTGTGCAGCATCCAGGCCGCGGCCTCGATCTGCGTGTCTCGCGGCCACCAACCGCGCTCGCGTCGCACCGCCTCCGACACCACGGCCAACGCCAGCGACAAGGGGTGACCCGTCAAACCCGATTGCAACAAGCCGGCTCGGGCCTGCCAGGCCATGAGCTTCAAGGCCTCGTCCGACATGGCCTGCAAGGGGGCTTGGTGAACGCGCACGCTGTTGCACAACTCGCGCACCGATTTCGCCTGGCCCCGCCCCCATTGGGCAAGCCAGGCTTTTCCAGCCGCCAGCAGGGCCTGCTTGGGCCAGCGCGGCACCGGCCGCATCGGGTAGCTCCCCCAGACGGGTCCCGGCCTGGGCGTGAGCCCCGCCTACGGCTCGCCCGCAGCAGACGCGGGCAGGCGACGCGCCGACGCGCCACTCACCCCAGCGCCCCCATGTGGCTGAGCAGCAGCTGACGCATGCGGAAGAACACGCGATCGACCAAGGTCTGCGGCGCCAGCGTCAGGCGCACCTGCGCGCGCGAGCCCACCCGCTCGGCCACGGCCTGCGGCACCAGCAGCTCAAAGGTGAAAACCGGGTGCAAGGGCCGCGTGCCATCCGCATCTGCCGGGTCCACCTCCACCGGACCGCCTGCGGCGCTGCCCAGGGCAGGAGCGGGCAAACGATCGAGCGCAGCAGGCACCTGGCGCACCAAGCTGGCGGGCCACACCGTGCCCCTGGCGTCGGCCAACATCACGTGCAAATCTTCATCGCCTGCGCGGCGACGGCGCAAGGCCTCGCGCCACAGGCCCACATCCGCCTCGCTGACCACGACCAGCACCCGAGCGCCGCCAGGTGGCAACACCTGCGCCAGCACCTCGCCTTCGGCCACATCGCGCCCCGTCATGTCGGCGGCATGTGGCCAGACCAGGCGCCCCGCCACGCCCGCGCGCACGGTCAAACCGGCGATGCGTCGCTCGACTTCGGCCAGGGCCTGGCGGTCACGGTCCACGGCTTCTTCGGCCTGCGACACCCCCACAGGGTCCGTGGCCCAGGCCGCGCTGCGCTGTGCTTCGGACGCCGCGATGCGGGCCTGGAGCACCGCTTTTTCGGCGAGCAGCTCATCGGCCACCAGCTTCATCAAAGGCTGACCGGCCTGAACCAGGTCACCATCGC
>NZ_DCXA01000019.1:23292-32766 GCF_002328915.1 Aquabacterium sp. UBA2148 | reverse complement strand
GGCCTGAACCAGGTCACCATCGCGGGCCAGCGCCTGCGCCAGGCGCGCCGGGCTGCCCGACCTCACCTGGGCTTCCTGCGGCAGCCACACCAGGCCATCGGCGTGCAAGCTCGCGGGCCAGGGCAACACGAGGGTGCACAACAAGGACGCGCTGACCACGGCCAGCATGAGCGCGCGCGCGCGCCCTCGCACCGGCGACAGCTCGGGCGCGGAGGTCACATCGGTCACCCAGGCCGCGATCGGTGCGGCCAACAAGCCCCAGGCCACCCACACGGCACCCGCCACCGCCAACCAGGTCGAGAGGTCTGCCAGCCAGGCCACGATCACGGTGCCAACGGTCAAGCGCCACAACCAGGCGGCTGGCGCATGCGACCACAAGGCCAGGCGTTCGGTGAGGTCAAGCCGCAGGTTCGCATCGTCTGCGTCGGCCACGGGCGAGCCCAGCAAGCGCGCGGTCCAGGCCGTCAGGCGCTGGCGCCAGTGCGCCTGGCTGCGCCCAGCCAGGTTGGGCAAACCCGCCGCGTCGCACAGAAAGTGGTAGCCGTCATAACGCATCAAGGGGTTGCCATTGAAGACCAGGGTGGAGATGCCGCCCAAGGTCAGCGTGACCAGGGCCGCATCGCGCAACCAGCCAGGCTGCACCGCCGCCCAGACCATCACGGCCACCGCCGCCGCGCCGAGCTCGACCATGATGCCGGCGGCCGCGATGGTGGCTCGGGCCCAGCGATCCGGCAGGCGCAAAGACGACGTCGCGTCCACGTGCGGCAGGGGCATCAGCAACAGGAAGGTCAGGCCCACCTCGTGCGTGGCACAGCCCCATCGGCGCAGCGCCAGCGCGTGGCCGAACTCGTGCAAGGCCTTGAGCAGCGGGTAGATCAACCACATCATCAACAGCACGCGCGGTTGCGACAGGCTGCTGCGCGCATGCGCCATCAGCTCAGGCCCGTTCTGCCAGGCCACCCACGCCCCTGTGGCCAGCAAAGCCACCCACATCCACAGTGAAACGCGGTTGAACACCAACCGCGCCATGCCACCCAGCCTGAGCAACCAAGGCGAAGGGTCGAACAGCTTGACCCGAAAGGACAGCGGGTGCACCCGGCTGCGCGCCTGCACCTGCTCTCGCGCCAGGCCGCGCTCGACTTGCCGACGCAGGTCGGGCATGTGCTCGGCCTGCAGCAAGTCGGCTTCGGCCAACTGGCCCAATACCCGCAGCACATCGTCCTGAGACGGCGCGTCATCGCCTTGCTGCTGGATCAGCTCGCGCCACAGCCCATCGACCGTGAGCTCACCATCAAGCCGGCCCACGACCTCGTAAGCACGCTCGTTGACCCGGTGAAAGCGGCCACTCGCCTCGTTGTGCAACACATACCAGAGCTGGCCACGCGCCTGCTGACGTGCGACGCTGACCTGGGGCCGCAGGTGCGGCTTGAGCGTGGCCACCCGGAACCACTGCGATGACAGCAAGGACGCTTCCATGGCCAGACCTGGGTGGACTCAGAACCAGGACCAGCTGGCCCAACGCCAGGCCTGCCAGGCCTCGCGACCCCAACGCCAACCCAAGGGCTCAGGGGGCAGCTCGATGCGCGCCACACCCTGCAAGCCAGGGCGCCATCCTGCAGGCGGCTGGCCCACCGGGTCGGCAACGACCTCGTAACGCTGGCGACCATCGACCGTGCGCGCCACCGGCGTGATGCGCTGCACCTTCAGCTCGACCGGCTGGCTCGGCAGCGCCGTCAACAGCAGCCGCGCAACCTGGCCAGTTTGCACCCAGGTGATCTGGCGCTCATCGACCTCCAGCACCACGCGCCAGCCCGTCATGGGCGAGACGGTGAAGAGCAAGTCGCTGCGCTTGAGCGGCGCACCCAACCGCTGGCTGAGGTCCCCGGCGATCACCACGCCATCAAAAGGTGCCGTGATGCGCGTGCGCGCCAGCTGCTGCTCGACCAGCGCCAACTGCGCCCGCGCTTCGGCTGCACGCGCCTGGGCCTGCGCCGCCTGGCTGCGCTCGCCCTTGGTGAAGGCATCGACGAAAGCGTTGTCGTGCTGCGCGACCTCGGCCTCTCGGCTGCGCGCCTGCTGCCGCAAATCCTCGTCGGACAACTGCGCCAGCACCTGACCCTTTTTGATGAAGTCGCCCGGCCTGACGTGCAACTGCCGCAGGTAGGCATCCAGCGGCGCGGTCAGGCCACGCTGCTCGGCGCCCTCGACCCGGGCGTTGGCCTGCACGCGGTGCGGCAAAGGCACGGCCATCAAAGCCACCAGCATCAACCCCGCGATGCCCAGGCCGGCCTGACGCAAGCGCCGCGTCCTGGGGTCGTCTGCGGCCACCCACTCACGCCAGCTGCGCTGCCAGCGTTGCCGCCAGGACAGCTCGCCCTCGTGCAACAGGCGCAGCAGCGGCGCCACCGTTCGGGCCACGTCTTCCATGGCGATGATGTCGATGGGCGTGAAGCGCCCGTCATCTCGCTCGCACAGCAAGGCGCCCAGCACCTCGCCGTCTTGCGCCAAAGGCACGGTCAACACGGCCGCCACGCCTTCGCGCTTGATGAGCGCGCGCTGCGCCAGCGTGATGCGCACCGCGCCGTCGGCCACGCGAGGCACGCACAGGGTCAGGCCCTGGCCCATGGCTTCCTGCATGGCCTCGGCCACGCCACCGAGCACCGGGTGCTCGGCCAGCTGCGCACCGTGCGACAAGCCCACCACGCGAACACGTCCGTCAACCCGCCAGCCCAGCGCCACGCGCCGGCAACCCAGCGCCAGCGTCAGCTCCGTGCACAAGGCCGCCGTGGCCGCGCGCCAGCCGCGCTCGCGCAACAGGCCCTGCAGGGCCCGCTCGGTCAGGCGCGACACACCGCCGTCACCCGCAGGTGACGTTGGCATCGCAAAAGCCAGGGGTTCGCTCATGATCCGGATGCTAGGCCGGACGCCCCCCGTTCAACGCGGCAAACAAGGGGGCACAAACGTGCCGTTTCTCACGGATGGCGCCAACGCTTGCACAACCGGACGGTCGCCGAGGCACCTGGCCACCTGGCGAGGCTCATCAGCGCGCCGCCAACACTTCCTGCGCATAAGCATCGCCCGCAGCCACCGGGTCACCGCTGCGCTCGAAAGCTTTGAGCCAGGTGTCGTACCGCCCCATCTCCTGGTGCTGCCATGGGTGAAAGCCCGGCTTGAAGTAGCTCAGGTAAAAACCTGCCGCCGGCAGGAACACGCCGCCCGGCTTGTACAACCACCAAGCGCCCTTGGCCAGCATCTTCATGCGTTGGAAGAAGCCAAAGCCATCGTCCTTGAGCATGCGGTTGACCATGTACCAGTTGCCGATCGGGTACTCGATGCTGAAGTAGATCAGGCCGGCGATGCGCGTGAAGTAGCTCGCCTTGGCCACCTTGGTCAGCACGTCGAAGCACACGGCCTTGTGCTCGACCTCTTCGATCGAGTGCCATGTGTACATCGCTCGGATGCGGTGATCGAACCCTTCGATGATGTCGGGCCGCTCCATGAAGGTGGTGCACATCATGGCCGTGAGGTGCTCGGCCGCAGCGGTGTAGGCCAGGTTGAAGGACTTGGGCCACACCTTGAGCTGCCACTTGAACTTGTTGTCCAGGAAGCGCTGCGTCCAGCCCACGTTCAGGCCCTGCTTTGCCAGCATCTCGTTGAACTGCGCGTGCACGATGCCGTGCTGCGCTTCTTGCCGCGTGAAGTCCTTGACCTCCTGAAGCAGCTTGGGGTCGGTGACCTGATCGCGGTAGGCGCGCACGCTGCTGATGAAGTAGCGCTCACCGATCGGGAAGGTGAGTGACATGGCGTCGAAGAAGCGGGTCTTGTAGGGATCGCCTCCGTTCCAGAAGCGCGGGATGCGCTCGTCGAGCTGGAAGTCGAGCTTTTCACGCGCCTGCATGGGGCGGGTCTGCTGCTGTGCGTGGGTTGACTGCGGGGTCATGGGGGTCTCCTCGGTTGCTCTGAGTCGGCGGGGCCGAACGGCGGCTCGGGTGCATTGCACATCGGATCGGCATGACAGAGGTGGACAGAACGTGACCGGATCGGACAACTTCGCGCGCGAAGCAATTGGGGGTGAATCGGGGGCGACAGGGTGGCATTTGGGGCGACAGGCCACGCCCCGTCATTGAGGCGACCGAATCGGTTCGTTACATTTAACCGCGCAAAGCTCCCCCGTAGGAGGGTCGCACTTTTGGCCGATTCGGTTACGCTTTCTGCACAAAGCAACAACACATCAGGGATGGCATGCAGTACACCGCTGCAGCACACCCGCTGCCCAGCTCTTCAGAGCAGGCGGCGGCGCAGGCGTGCGACGAATCAAATCCTTCCGCAGCCTTGCAGGCGTTGAGCCTGCTTGCTCGGCTGCACCACATCGCAGCCGACCCAGGCCTGCTCGCCCACGAGTTGGGTTTGACCGCCTCCAGCTCGGTTTCAGACACCGAGCTGCTGCTGGCCGCCAAGCACGTTGGCCTCAAGGCCAAGCTCAGCCAGACAACAGGATCACGTTTGTCGTTATCCGCCTTGCCTGCGTTGGCTCGCATCCGCGCTGACGATGGCGCTGAGCGTTGGGTGCTGCTGGCGCAATGCGACGGTCAGCGCGTGCTCTACCAAGACCCGTCGGCCGAAGGCGGTGGCCGCCCCACCATCGAGCCCATGGAGGCCTTTGTTGCCCGCTGGGCCCCGGCTGGCAATCCATCTGGCTCCGGCACCTTGCTGCTGGCCACCAGCCGCGCCAGCCTCGTCGGGGCTCTCGCCAAGTTCGACTTCAGCTGGTTCATCCCCAGCATCGTCAAGCACCGAAAGCTTTTGGGTGAGGTGCTGCTGGTCTCCTTCTTCCTGCAGCTCTTCGCCCTCGTCAGCCCCCTGTTCTTCCAGGTCGTCATGGACAAGGTGCTGGTGCACCGCGGCCTGACCACGCTGGACGTTCTCGTCATCGGTCTGGTGGTGGTGGTGGTTTTCGAGTCGCTGCTCACGGGCTTGCGTGCCTACGTCTTCAGCCACACCACCAGCCGCATGGACGTGGAGTTGGGCTCACGCTTGTTCCGCCACCTGCTGCAGCTGCCCCTGGCCTACTTCCAGGCACGCCGCGTGGGCGATTCGGTGGCCCGCGTGCGCGAGCTCGAGAACATTCGCAGCTTCCTGACCGGCCAGGCCCTCACGCTGGTGCTGGACGTGCTGTTCTCGGTGCTGTTCATCGCCGTGATGCTGCTCTACAGCTGGCAGCTCACCCTCATCGTGCTGCTGAGCCTGCCCCTGTACACCTTGCTCACACTCGTGGTCGTGCCCATCCTGCGCGGGCGCCTGAACGAGAAGTTCGCCCGGGGCGCCGAGAACCAATCCCTGCTGGTCGAGACCATCACCGGCATCCAAACTGTGAAGGCCAACGCCCTGGAGCCCCAGATGGCGCGCCGCTGGGACAACCAGCTCGCCGCCTACGTCTCGACCAGCTTCAAGACGCAGACGCTGGCCACCTGGGCGCACGAAGGCATCAACCTCATCGGCAAGCTCATCAACGCCGCCACGCTGTGGTTCGGCGCCAAGCTGGTGATGGACCAGGAGCTCACCGTCGGCCAGTTCGTGGCCTTCAACATGTTCGCCGGACGCGTCTCGCAACCCATCATGCGCATGGCCCAGATGTGGACCGACTTCCAGCAGACGGGCATCTCCATGGAGCGCCTGGGCGACATCCTCAACACGCGCACCGAGGTGCCCCCCAGCACGGCGGCCCAGTTGCCCCAGCTCAAGGGCCGCATCACGCTGGACAAGGTCACCTTCCGCTACCGGCCCGAAGCCGCCCCCGTGCTGCACGACGTGAGCCTGGACATGCGCGCCGGCGAGGTCATCGGCATCGTCGGGCGATCGGGCTCGGGCAAGAGCACCCTGACCAAGCTGGTGCAGCGCCTGTACGTGCCCGAGCAGGGCCGCGTGCTGGTCGACGGCATCGACATCAGCCTGGTGGACGCCGCACAACTGCGCCGCCAAGTGGGCGTGGTGCTGCAGGACAACTTCCTCTTCAACCGCAGCGTGCGCGAGAACATCGCCGTGGCCGACCCGGCCGCCCCGCTCGAAGCCATCATGCACGCTGCCCGCCTGGCCGGCGCCCACGACTTCATCAGTGAGCTGGCCGAGGGTTATGACACGGTGGTGGGTGAGCAAGGGGCGTCGCTCTCGGGCGGGCAGCGCCAGCGCATCGCGATTGCGCGGGCGCTGTTCACCAACCCGCGCGTGCTGATCTTCGATGAGGCCACCTCGGCGCTGGACTACGAGAGCGAGGCCATCATCCAGCGCAACATGGCCGCCATCAGCAAGGGGCGCACGGTGATCATCATCGCCCACCGCCTCAGCGCCGTGCGCCATGCCGACCGCATCGTGGCCATGGAGAAGGGGCGCATCGTCGAGGCTGGGCCGCACGAGGTGCTGATTCAAAGGCCGAAGGGGCTGTACGCCTACCTGTGGCGCATGCAACAGCAAGGGGGAAGTAAAGACAAGCCGGAGGGGCAGTCATGAGCAACGCAGATCCATCAACCCGCCCCCCCTTTTTCGACCTGCTGCAGCGCTACCGCGTCGTGGTGCAAACCGCCTGGGCCCACCGCCATGAACTGGCCGGCCCCGCCCGCATGGCCGACGAAGCCGCCTTCCTGCCCGCGGCGTTGAGCCTGCAGACCACGCCGCCCCACCCAGCCCCGCGCCGCGCGCTGTGGGCCATCATGGCCCTCTTCACCATCGTCCTGCTGTGGGCCTGCATCGGCCAGGTCGACATCGTGGCCGTGGCGCCGGGGCGCATCGTGGTGAGTGACGGCACCAAGCTCATCCAGCCGCTTGAGGCCAGCGTGGTCAAGGCCATCCACGTCAAAGACGGAGACAAGGTGCTGGCCGGTCAGGTGCTCATCGAGCTCGACCCCACATCCGCCCAGGCTGACAACAGCCGTGTGAGCCAAGAGCGCTCAGGCGCCCTGTCAGAAGTCTGGCGCACGCAAGCCCTGCTGACAGCCTTGCGCGAGCGTGGCACCAAAGCCCCAGTGCTGCCTGAAGAAGCCCGCCAGGCCAGCAATGCCCTGAGCCCCGACGAGCGCGAGCTCATGCGCAGCCAGCTTGACGCCGAGTGGCGGGACACCCAAGCCCAGCTCGCGCGCCTGCAAGCCGACATCGACACCCGCCAGGCCGAGCTGCAAACCGTCAAGGAGCAGATCGAGAAGCTCCAAGCAACGCTACCCATCGTGCGCAAGCGCGAAGACGACTTCCAGGCCCTGCAGGCCCAAGGTTTCGTGAGCCAGCATGCGAGTCAAGACCGAACGCGAATGCGAGTCGAACTCGAGCACGACCTGTCCACCCAGCGCGCGCGCTTGGTCGAAGTCAAGACAGCCATCGCACAGTCAGAGCACTCACAGGCAGCCTGGCGCTCCGAAACGCTCAAGACATTGAGCGAGCGCCACGCCAGAGCCGACTTGCAAGCACGCTCGCTCCAAGCCGAAGGCGCCAAGACCAGTCAGCGAGCGCAGCTCACCACGCTGCGCGCTCCTGTGAGCGGCACCGTGCAGCAGCGCGCTGCACACACCAACGGCGGTGTGGTCACCCCCGCGCAGGTGCTCATGGTGGTGGTGCCAGACGCAGCGCAGGTCACCGCCGAAGTGACGCTGGAGAACAAGGACGTGGGGTTTGTGCACTTGGGGCAGGAAGCTGCCATCAAGCTAGAAACCTTCCCCTTCACTCGCTATGGCACGGTCGAGGCCAAGGTGACGACCATCACTGCGGATGCGGTGATGAAAGAGCCTAGCGTGCGCCCGGACAAAGACGGCAAGGCGATTGACTCGGGCGAGGCGGTCTTCCCGGCCACGCTGACGCTCGCGACTCATGCAATTGAGGTGGATGGCAAAGCCATTCGGCTGGCGCCTGGGATGAACCTCACGGCGGAGATCAAAACCAGCAAAAGACGGGTCATCGAGTACCTATTGGCTCCAGTGATCTCACACGCCAACGGCGCCCTAAAAGAAAGATGAGATCCTCTCGAAAGGGTCTGATTCGGTAACGATCGACTTTCAACCCAACAGGAGGCAATACCCAAATAGAACGCTCCTTTATGCACATTTCTGACGAAAAACGTAATTACTAAATTCAATGGAGAAACAATGAACATCACAGGAACTGATGCCAGCAACAACTTGATTGGCACATCAGATGCGGACTTAATTAGAGGACTGGTTGGCAACGACACGCTCTACGGGAATGAAGGCAATGACTCCCTGGATGGTGGCCCGGATGCAGACTCCATGTACGGCGGGCTTGGCGACGACGTCTATTACTTCGACAAAAGTTATGACAAGGCATATGAAAATCCAGATGAGGGCAACGATCTACTCATTTACACAGCACCAGGCTCGTACATCGCACCCAAAAACATTGAGCGCTTTGAGATCGCCACCGCCATCTCTGCTGCCTTCATCGGCAATGAGCTTGGCAACTCCATCATGGGCAATGCGGGAAACGATACGTTACTCGGAAGCAGGGGCAATGATTCAATCTGGGGATCGTTCGGAGACGACTCCATTTATGGAGGGGCTGATGCAGATCGCCTTGACGGCGGTGGTGGAGCAGACCGACTGGGCGGAAACGACGGCGATGACACTTTGTACGGCGGCCTTGGACAGGATACGCTGTATGGCGCCACAGGCAATGATTACTTAGGTGGGGGCGCAGGCAACGACACCTACCTCATCTACCGCGGCGAAGGCCAGGACAGCATCGTCGATATCGACGCCACCGTCGGCAACACCGACGTCCTTCAGTTCCAGTCCGGCATTGCCCACGACCAGTTGTGGTTCAGTCAATCCGGCAACAACTTAACGATTAGCGTCATCGGTACAACCGACAGCGTGATGATCGCTGGGGGCGCCGGCAGCGCGAGCTTCCACATCGAGCAGATCAAAGCCGACGGCAAGACTCTGTCCGACACCCAGGTCTCCAACCTCGTCCAGGCGATGGCATCCATGACGCCACCCGCCATGGGCCAGACCACCCTCACCGACGCCCAGCGAGCCCAGCTGGCACCGGTGCTCGCGGCCAACTGGAGCTGACAACCCAGCGACTAAAACAAGGCCAACAAGGCCCGGCCCTCACAAGGCCGGGCCTTTCTGACTCATGCGCATCCTCTTCATCCACCAGAACTTCCCCGGCCAGTTCCGCCGCATCGCCCACCTCTGGTCTCAACAACCCGGCTGGGAAGTCATCGGCATGGGCCGCCAAACCGCCCCGGGCATGGAAAGCATCCGCTGGATCCCATACACGCTGCACCGCCAGGGCCTCAAAGACCAGCACCCCTACCTGCGCCAGATGGAAACCGCCGTGCTGCACGGCCAGGCCGTCGCGCGCAAACTGATGCAACTCAAACAGCAGGGCTGGACACCCGATGTGATCTTCGCCCACCCCGGCTGGGGCGAGACGCTCTACGCCAAAGACATCTTCCCTGGCACCCGCCTCGTT
>NZ_DCXA01000019.1:6874-23222 GCF_002328915.1 Aquabacterium sp. UBA2148 | reverse complement strand
CCTGGCACCCGCCTCGTTCACTTCTGCGAGTGGTTCTACGGCACGCCCCACAGCGACACCAACTTCGACCCCGAGTTCCCCACCTCTTTCGACGGCCTGGCCAAGCTGCGCACCTGGAATGCGCTGCACACCCTCAACCTCGAACACTGCGACGTGGGCGTGAGCCCCACCGAGTGGCAACGCAGCCGCCACCCCAGCACCTACCTGAACAAAATCCAGCTGGCGCACGAAGGCATCGACACCGACCTGCTGGCCCCCGTTGCGCATGCAGAGCTGACGCTGCCCTCGGGCACCACCATCCGCAAGGGCGACCCCGTCATCACCTACGTCGCGCGCAACCTCGAGCCCTATCGCGGCTTTCACAACTTCATGCGCGCACTTGAAAAGGTGCAGAAGGCCCACCCAACGTGCCAGACCCTCATCGTGGGTGGCGACGACGTGAGCTACGGCGGGCAGCCCAAAGACGCCAAGAACTGGCGCGAGAAGATGCTCGCCGAAGTGCAGCTTGACCCACAACGCACCCACTTCCTGGGCAAGCTGCGCTACGACGCCTATTGCAAGGTGCTGCAGGTGTCTGCCGCCCACGTCTACCTCACCTACCCCTTCGTGCTGTCGTGGTCGATGCTAGAGGCCATGGCCTCGGGCTGCCTGCTCATCGGCTCGCGCACCGGGCCTGTGCAGGAGGTCATCGAAGACGGCGTCAACGGCTTACTGGTGGACTTCTTCGACACCGGCGCGATGGCCGACCGCATTGTCGAAAGCCTGGAGCGCCAGGCCGCCCTGCAACCCTTGCGCGATGCCGCAAGGCAAACGGTGATCAACCGCTACAGCCTCAAAGACGGTGAACAGCGCTTTCGCAGCTTGCTGAGCGATCACGGCTGATGCCACCGCGCTCGCCGTAACATCCAGCCCGCAACCCACCCCAATGGGTGGGGCAGGCCCGCATGTCGAGGCCACCGCGACCGCCTAAGATCCAAACAGGAGACCCACCCCCGATGTCATCGCACACCCAAGCACACCCGACCCAAGCCACGCCGCGTCGCCTCCTCTGCGTCGCCATCACCGCCCTGCTGCTCGCTGGCTGCGAAAGCGCCCCCAAGGCCCCCGAACTGCCTTCCGTGCCCGCGATGGTGGAGGTCGACCGGGTCGATGCCGACAGCGACGTCACCGACCGCGTGGGCCAGGCGGCCATCACCCCGCTGAGCGACCTCAACGTGGTGCAAGAAAAGATCCCCGAGGTGCTGCGCCACGCCAAGAAGGTGGGCCCCTACGCGGCCCCCGAGAAGTTGGAATGCGCGGTCGTTCAGGATGAAATCAACCGCCTGACCGCCGTGCTCGGCCCGGACATCGACGACCCCAACACCAAGGGCAAACTCAGCCTGCTGGACCGGGGCACCGACGCCGCCGAAGACTACGGCGTGGGCTTCGTGCGCCGCACGGTCGAGGGCATGGTCCCCTTCCGCAGCTGGGTGCGCAAGCTCACCGGCGCAGAAAAGCACAGCAAGGAAGTCGCCGCATCGATCATCGCCGGTGGCGTTCGACGGGCCTACCTCAAGGGCATTCGCCTGGGCATGGCTTGCCCGGTGGCCGTTCAAGCGGCGGCGGCCAAGAAGGCCGCTGAATTGCCCGCATCGGCGCCTTCCGCTGCTTCTGCGGCCGCTGCGGCCTCTGCTGCGGCGCAGTAGCCGCCAAACGCTTCCAGTTGCACCCAAGCGCGTCAAATCGCACCAAATTGCACCAATACGGCAATCTGCCGTACACTCCCTTCGAGGAGATTCGCCATGCCATCCAGCCCCCTGACGGCCCGACTCGAAGCACGCATCAGCACCGACCTGCACGGCCTGCTCAAGCGCGCCGCAGAACTTCAGGGCCGCACCATGACCGATTTTGTGGTGTCGGCGGTTCAAGACGCCGCACAGCGCGCCATCGAACAAGCCGAGGTCATCCGCCTGTCGATGGCCGATCAACAGTGCTTTGCCGATGCGCTGCTGTCGCCCCCCAAGCCTCAACCCGCGTTGAAACGGGCCCTCACCCGCCGCAGCAAGCTCTTGCTCACTGAAGAAGAATGAACCGCGCGCCATTTCGATTGGCGCTGCTGGATGCCTCGCACGACCGATCGAGCTTCGACAGCGGCGCGCGCGCCCTGGATCGCTACTTCAAAGAGCAAGTCACCCAAGACGTGCGCCGCCGCGTGGCGAGCTGCTTCGTGGCACTGACCGAAGATCAGCGCATCGCCGGCTTCTACACCCTGGCGTCTGCCAGCGTGCCTTTGACCGAGCTGACGCCTGAGGCCATCAAGAAGCTGCCCCGTTACCGAGTTGTGCCCACGGTGCGCATGGGTCGGCTGGCAGTTGACCAAGCGTTCAAAGGACAGGGCTTGGGCGGCGCCTTGCTGGGCGATGCCCTCACGCGGGCGGCGCGCTCGGAGATCGCGGCCTACGCCTTGGTGGTCGATGCCAAAGACGAACCTGCGGCGGCGTTTTACCGCCATCACGGCTTCATCGCGCTGCCTGAAACACCCTTGACGCTGTTTCTGCCGCTGGCCACCGTGCCCATCAAGTCACAGGGCCCCGCTTGAGAAAAAGCCCGGTTGGAGGATGAACGTTTCAGCCACGAACGCACACACAAGGGCCAGAGCAGGCCACCTCAATTGACGATCACCTCATCCAACTGCTGAGCCAAGCCCTTACCCTCTGCTGACTTAATCACCCAGGCAAAGCAAGCACGCCCCCCGCTGTTGGCCGCCCAGACCTTGCCCACTTGAGACTTCTCTATTTCCTTGGGCAAGTTCTGCAGGTGAGCCCCCTTGTACTCAACCACCAAGATGCGGCCATCGACCAGTTCGCACACGAAGTCTGGATAGAAGCGCCCGCTTGAGGTGGGCAGCCAGAAACCGGCCACAGGGTCAGAATCCAGGTTGCGCACCCATCGCTTGACCTGCGGGTGCTCGTCAATGGCCAATGCACATCGCCACTCTTCGCCGCCGTCCTCCAAATCCGCTGGCACGGGGTAGTAGTGCTTGCTGAACTTGAACTTGCCGCGATACAGCTTGTTGGTCGGGACGGGGTAGCGGTTCGGCTCAAAGGTGAAGCCAATCTGCGAAGACGTTTCCATGACCCACCCGCCATCCAGCACCAACTGCGTGAACGAAGCCTTGGAAGCCTTGTCACGCAGCTCAGCAATGCGAACAGCCAGCTTCTGCATGAGTGGGTACTGGTGACGCGCCAGTTGCGCCAAGGGCAGGCGTTGCTCGTTGACCAGATGCCTGATGGCTGCCAAGACAAATGCACGCAGGTGTGCAGGCAAGACGTCGCGAGCGGCGTTGCGTGAGGGGTGCTGCAGTTCAGCTGCCAGCCAACGCGTCAGGTCGGCCTCGGTGATCGTGGTGCCCACGGCATCCAACGGCAGTTGCTGTGCATCACCCTTGCCAACGCGCAAGCGAGCACCGTCAAGGTAGACCTCCCACAAGGTACCCTGCTCCACCATCTGGAACCCAGGCAAGGCCATCGGCTCAGCCAGAAGATTAAGCTCCAACTCTTCGGTGACCGACTCACGCTCAAGCAACTGCAACTCACCCTGAGCACCACCCAAGCGATACCCCAGGCGCGGCACCACGGCAAATGATTCGCCACAATTGCTGGGCGCCAGAGCCCCCTGAACCACCGCGTTGTGCCGCTCGATGCTTTGACCCAGTTGCTCCTTTTGCTTGCCGCGCACCATGGACACGAGCGCATCGGCCACGGCACTGGGCACCTCACCCTTCCACTGGATGCGTTGACGTGCGCCATCGGTGCTGACACTGGCCAGGCCCTGCGTCACGGCCTCTTGCACAGGGTCAGGCAAGGTCTTGTCAGCGGGCACATCCACTTGCAGAGAGGGCAGCTGCGGTGTCGTGGCAAACAAGGGACCATGGTCTTGGGTACCAGCGCCACCTTGCAGGCCCAAAGGCAACTGGGGCGCGATCATAGCGGACATGTCAAGCGGGTCAAAACCCATGCCATCGATCAGCCGATCCGCCAAGGCATTGGCGGCCAAGCCGGTGTCGGATTCCGTGACATGCGCGTAGGCCTTGTTCAAGGCTGGACGGCTGCGCTTGCGGGCATACGGCATGCGCAGCACCCGGCCGAGCAACTGCTCGATGGCAGCGGCCGACCTGATGGACTGCACCGAGCACAAGATGTAGGCAAACGGGCAATCCCATCCTTCACGCAACGCCTGTACGGTGATGATGTAACGCACCGCGCAATCCCGGGCGGACAGGTTCAGGCCCTCCAGCTCACGCTGCGTGCCTGTCGCCACCTTGATCTGGCCCTCAGGGATGTGCAACTGCTCGATCAAATGCTGACGCAAAACGTCGGTGTTGACCGGATCGGTGCTGTTTTGCGCCTGCAGCAGCACGATGGGGCGGATGTAGTCGCCCGTGACGGCTTCTTCCTGCTGCGCCTCGGCCTCCAGCAGGCGCTGGTTTTGCACGGCATCGAACACCGCAGCCTGCCACCCGCGAGTGTGCTCGATCAAGGCAATGGGCATCTTGATCATGTCTTCGGCCTGCAACTGCTGAGCCGAAACATGGAACAGCACGTTGGTGCGCTTGGGCACGGGCGTGGCGGTCAGCTCCAGGATCAGGGTCGGGTTCAGGCGCTTGAGGGCTTCGAAGCTGCGTTCCGTCTTGGTGTTGTGGGCCTCGTCCACGATCACATAGGGCTCGTGCAGGGCCAACCAGTTGGCCAGGCTCCAACGCGGCTGCCCCACGAAACGGGCCAGCATCTCACGCCCAGCCTTGGCGCTGGCAACGTCTTCGGCCGTCACCACGGCATCGGGCAACTCACCCAGCTTGTCCACGCGAGCCGCTTCAGCACCCCTGAAATGCGCCTCAAACTTTTCGCTGAAGGCATAGACGTTGCGCTGATCGGTGTCTTCAACACGAAAGCTCTGGATGGTGGCAACCACCACCACCGCCCGCTGCGCATAGTCCTGCGGCGACAGCACGGCCAACTCATCGAGGTCGCACACGCTGACGGCCTCGCCCACGCCCTGCACCAACGACTCACGAAACGGGTGCCCAGGGGTGCGCAAGGCAGCCAGCGTCTGGCTGCGGATGGGGTCGGACGGCACCAACCACAGCACCAGTGGCTTGGCCAGCCCCGTGGGCCATTCACGCGCCATGCGCCCAATGGCGTCAGCCCCCATCAGCGTCTTGCCGCCGCCCGTGGGAATGCGCAAACACACGCAGGGCGTTTCGCCAAATGGCTCTGTGTTGTAGCCATAGCTTGTGAGTGACTCGAAGGCACTGCGGGCACCGCTGATGCGTGCCGCCTGCAGGTAGGTGTCCAGCGCACCGAGGGCCTGCTTTTGGTATTGCTTGAGTTCGAGAATGGGCATGGCTTGAACGTAATGATGGGGTCAGCGCGGCACGGCGTGGGGCAGTTGCTTGAACACGATGCCCTCGGCCTTGAGGCGTGCGTCGCCCAGGCGGCAGGCCTCGCCGTAAATCACCTTGGGGCCAGCATGGCCGCACAGAGATCTGAGCGCGTCGAGCACGGCGCTGGTCAACACGTTGCCGCTGGCGGGGCGACGGTCGCCCAGGATGCCGTTGAACAGCAGGTAGTAGGCCGCGCCTTCATGCACGCCCAGCATGGGCATGGGGCCACTGGCCGCTTGCGCGGGCAAAGCGGTACCGGTTTCGCGCATCCAGACGAACGCGGCCAGATCGGCGAAGCGCACGTCGGGATGGATGTCTCCCTGCTCGTCAAACAGCGGGGCGCCCAGTTGCAGCAACTGAAAGCCGCCACCGCCTTGCCAGTTGACGGCGGCACTGATGCCGCCTTGCTCACCCTCGATCACTTTCTGCAATCGGGGCACACAGTGCGTGATGGCGTGGTCGCCCATCTCGACGCCGATCCAGCGACGACCCATTTTGTGGGCGACGGCGGCGGTGGTGCCGCTGCCGAGGAAGCTGTCGAGGACGATGTCGCCGGGATTGGATGCGATGTGGATGATTCGCTGCATCAGGGCCTCGGGCTTGGGCGTTTCAAACGCAGCTTTCTCACCAAAAAGTAGCTCGATCTCTCTTGCAGCGTGCTGATTGAGGCCAACATCGTCCCAAATCGAGGGCGCAGTCATGCCAGGCTTTGCTTCGCTCTTGAAGAGCTTTCGCATAGGGGTTCCAGCTTTTCCGTCCTTGCCCCAGAAGTAGCGGCGATCTTTGACCATCGCCTCCATTACGTCTCGGCTGTAAACCCAGCAGCGCCCCTTTCGAGGAAAGACTTGCTCACCCGTAAAAGGGTTGGTTACGGGATAGGTCAAGCTCTCAACATGACGGCCCCCCTTGGCATTTCCTGTCGAATCGACCTTACGAAATGGCCCGCGCTCATCAAAGCCAAAAGGCTCTTCAAAAATCTGGTATTGCGCGTCAGCCTTCTCTGTGCGCTGCATTAGGTTGAACATCTCCTCGGCTGAAGTTTTTGCAGTACGCCCTTGCCCTTTGGAGTAGACAAGCAAATGATCATGCACGGGACCGATACGTCGGTCGTTGGGTGCGCCATCACGTCGCTTCCACGTAATGTCCGCAATGAAGCACTGCCGCCCAAAGACTTCGTCCGCCATAACTTTGAAGTAGTGCGCTTCTGCATCGTCCAGCGTGACCCAAATCGACCCATCCTCGCTCAGCAATTCCCGCAACACCTGCAAGCGCGGCAGCATCATGCTCAACCACTGGCTGTGCTCGAGGTTGTCGTCGTAGTGCTCGAACGCACTTTTGGTGTTGTAGGGCGGGTCAATGAAGATGCACTTCACACGCCCTCGGCAGAAGGGCAACAGGGCCTTGAGCGCCTGCAGGTTGTCACCCTGAATCAGCAGGTTGTTGCGGGCGGCAACGGCGTCGCCAAACACATGGCCTGTCGCATGCGGGCGCAGCACATGGGTCGGTGTGCGGGTGGCCACCTGGAAGGCGGCCTGGCGGTCTAGCCAATCGAGGGTGGGCACGTGTCAGGCCTTGGTCTGGATGTCGTAACGGGCTTTGAGCTTGGTCAGTGGGTGGGCCCAAGGCAGGCGCTCGCGGTGCTGCAATTGGCCCACCACGATGCCCGGGTGCAGTTCGACCTTGGCAGCCCAGGCCTTTACACTGGCCTCGGTGAGGGGCAACGCTGTGAGCTCGTTTGCCAGTGCAGGCGGCACCAGCACGTCGGTGGCAAAGCGGTTGGCCTCCAGCTCGTCTGGCGAGGTGGTGTGCTCACCCGATGAGGCATCGTCAAGGTACACGGCACGGCGCGACTGGTGCTTCAACACATGCCCGATCTCATGAAAGAAGCTGAACCAGAAGGTGTCATTCCACTTGCCCAACAAGGACAGCTGAACCAAGGGGTGGCCATGCAACCAGCGCACCACGCCTGACACATGTGTGCCCTGCAGCGCGGGCACGAACACCAACACCACACCGGCCTGCGCGCACAAGCGCGTCAGCTCACGCCCGATGGTGGCGGCATCGGCCACCGTCAATGCGCGCATGTGAGGCAAGGCGGCTTCCAGCTTGGCGGCATCAAAGGGTGGCACTTCACGGCCTTGTGCCTTGATCTCGCCCATGCGCAACCAAGCCGTGATGGCGGCCACATCGGTTTGTGCCGCGGGCCGGGCGCGGCGGAACTGCGCCTGCAGTTGGTCGTACTGCGCAGCCCACCCTTCGGGTGAAGCCACACCAAAGAAGCTCAGCATGGGCTCGACCAGCGACTCGACAAAGCCGGCCGTCAAGCGCCCCGACGGCAAAACGCCTGCCGCCTGCATGCCCTTGAGCGGGAAGGTCTTGAGCCAGGGCACGGCGTCTTTGTTCGCGTGCTGGGCACGAACCCGCGCCAGGTACTCGCGGTAGTGCGCCTCGCGGGCCAGCCAGAAATGCGCAGGCACCTGAAGCACGCGCTCCAGTTCAATGGCCGTGTCTTCGGTGATTTCCTTCTTGCCCGCCAAGATTTCGTTGATGGCCTGCGCAGGCCGCCCCAAACGGCGCGACAGTTCGGCCTGGGACAAGTCACGCTCGTCCATCAGATCACGCAAGGTATCTCCAGGCGGAGACACCTCGGCGGGCTGGTATCGCAATGCTTCTTCAATCATGGTAGTCCACCACTTCGGTCACGGTCACTTGGTCAATCTGCGACCAATCGAGGCCGCCGTCTTCTTTGCTGGGGGGCGGCTGACGCGTGGGGCGCACGATCAGCCTCAGGCTCTTGTTGACTCGGCAAGAGAAATGTCCAGCGCGGTCACCTGCAAGTTCTTCCCAGCGGCCGGGCAGTTGGCGCATGTCATCCATGGACTTGGCCGCCATCAGGTCGTCAAGGCGCGACTTGATGTTCTTCGCAGCAGGGTCACCCCACCTGCGCTGGCGCTCAGATGCGTTTTCACAGGCGCGCTTGAGCCTGGCCTCCGCAAAACTCACTTCCATGATTTTATTCACCTTTGGGGTGAATACTATATCAGAGAACGGGCAAAGAAAAAGCCGGGCACTGCCCGGCTTTTTTAGTGAAGAAAGTACCAGCGGGAGCTGTCACTCCACCGCCTTGACCATGTCCTCGACCACCTTCTTGGCGTCGCCGAACACCATCATGGTCTTGTCCATGTAGAACAGCTCGTTGTCCAGGCCGGCATAGCCGCTGGCCATCGAACGCTTGTTCACGATCACGGTCTTGGCCTTGTAGGCCTCCAGGATCGGCATGCCGTAGATCGGCGAGCCCTTGACGTGCGCAGCCGGGTTCACCACGTCGTTGGCACCCAGGATGATGGCCACGTCGGCCTGGCCGAACTCGCCGTTGATGTCTTCCATCTCGAAGACCTGGTCGTAGGGCACTTCGGCCTCGGCCAGCAGCACGTTCATGTGACCGGGCATGCGGCCCGCCACCGGGTGGATGGCGTACTTGACGTTGATGCCCTTCTCGGTGAGCTTGTGAGCCAGTTCCTTGACCGCGTGCTGAGCACGGGCCACGGCCAGGCCGTAACCCGGCACGATCACCACGGTCTCGGCGTTGCCCAGCACGAAGGCGGCGTCGTCGGCCGAGCCGCTCTTGACGCTGCGCTGCTGCTGCGCGCCACCCGTGGCGGCAGCACCTGCGTCACCACCGAAGCCACCCAGGATCACGTTGAAGAACGAGCGGTTCATCGCCTTGCACATGATGTACGAGAGGATGGCACCGGACGAGCCCACCAGCGAGCCCGCGACGATCAGCATCGAGTTGTTCAGCGAGAAGCCGATGCCGGCCGCGGCCCAGCCCGAGTAGCTGTTGAGCATCGACACCACCACGGGCATGTCTGCGCCGCCGATGGGGATGATGATCAGCACGCCCAGCACGAAGCTCAGGGCGATCAGCGCGACGAACACATCCATGCGCTGCGTGGCCATGAACACGCCGATCAGGCCGATGAGGGCCAGGCCCAGCACCAGGTTCAGCATGTGCTGACCAGCGAAGTTCACCGGCGCGCCCTGGAACAGGCGGAACTTGTACTTGCCGCTGAGCTTGCCGAAGGCGATGACCGAACCCGAGAAGGTGATGGCACCGATGGCGGCACCCAGGGCCAGCTCCAGCAGGTTACCCACCGGAATTTGAGCCACCGAGCCGTCTGCCGGCTTGGCGACGATCTGGAAGGCGTAAGGCTCGGCGACCACGGCCACGGCGATGAACACCGCGGCCAGGCCGATCATGCTGTGCATGAAGGCCACCAGCTCGGGCATCTTGGTCATCTCGACGCGCTTGGCCATGATGGCGCCAGCGCCGCCGCCGATCACCAGCGCGCCCAGCACGTAGGCGAGGCCTTCACCGAAGTTCAGCGCCAGGGCTTGCGCCTCGCCATGGATCAGGCCGATGGTGGTGAGCACGGCAATGGTCATGCCGGTCATGCCGAAGACGTTGCCACGGATGGACGTCGTCGGGTGGCTGAGGCCCTTGAGCGCCTGGATGAAAAACACCGAGGCGACGAGGTACAGCAGTGCGATGAGGTTCATGCTCATTTACTTGGCTCCTGCCTTCTTGTCCTTCTTCTTGAACATCTCGAGCATGCGCCGGGTGACCAGGAAGCCGCCAAAGACGTTCACCGCGGCCAGCGCCACGGCCAGCACGCCCATGGTCTTGCCCAGCGGGGTCACCGTCAGCGCGGCGGCCAGCATGGCGCCCACGATGACGATGGCGGACACGGCATTGGTGACAGCCATCAGCGGCGTGTGCAGAGCGGGGGTCACCGTCCAGACCACGTGGTAGCCAACGTAGATGGCCAGCACGAAGATGGTCAGGTTGATGACGACGTGCGAGATCGCTTCCATCGTTGTCTCCTGGGATCTTGAAAAAGGGGGGTCAGTCGAACTTGCGGACTTCCTTGATGGCGTTGCCCTCGTCGAGCAGCACCACCTTGGGCTTGTAGCCAGCGACTTCGCCCTCGGTCATGGGCGCATAGGTGCAGATGATCAGCAGGTCACCGACGTGGGCCTTGCGGGCCGCTGCGCCGTTGAGCGAGATGACACCCGAGCCACGCGGCGCCTTGATGACGTAGGTGGAGAAGCGTTCGCCGTTGTTGATGTTGTAGAGCTCGATGTACTCGAACTCCTTCATGTCGGCGGCGTCCAGCAGGTCTTCATCGATCCCGCAGGAGCCCTCGTAGTTCAGATCGGCCTCGGTCACCGTGGCACGGTGAAGCTTGGCTCGCAGCATGACGCGTTGCATGGGGTACTCCTACAGTGATCAGGCCCGCAGTAACTGACCGTCACGGCACATCAGGCAGGCCTTGACGATGTCGTCTTCGAGGTCGACGTGGAACTGGCCTTCCTTGTTGAAGACCAGTTTCAAAAAGTCCAGCACGTTGCGGGCATACAGTGCGGACGCGTCGGCGGCCACCAGGGCCGGCAGGTTGGTTTCACCGACCAGGGTCACGCCGTGCTTGACGACGGTCTTGCCGGCTTCGGTCAGAGGGCAGTTGCCACCGGCTGGCGCAGCCAGGTCAACGATGACCGAGCCAGGCTTCATGGCCTTGACCATGTCCTCGGTGACCAGCACCGGGGCGGCGCGACCGGGTATCAGGGCGGTGGTGATGACGATGTCGGCCTGGGCCACGCGCTTGGCCACTTCGACCTTCTGGCGGTCGAGCCAGGACTGCGGCATCGGGCGGGCGTAACCGCCCACGCCTTCGGCGGCTTCCTTTTCTTCGGCCGTTTCATACGGCACGTCGATGAACTTGGCGCCCAGCGACTCGACCTGCTCCTTCACCGAAGGACGCACGTCAGACGCTTCGATGACCGCGCCCAGGCGCTTGGCCGTGGCAATGGCCTGCAGCCCTGCCACGCCCACGCCCAGGATCACCACGCGGGCGGCCTTGACGGTGCCGGCGGCGGTCATGAGCATCGGGAAGATGCGCTGGTACTTGTCGGCGGCGATCATGACGGCCTTGTAGCCCGCCAGGTTGGCCTGCGAGGACAGCACGTCCATGCTCTGGGCACGGGTGGTGCGCGGCGCGGCTTCCAGGGCGAAGGCGGTCAGCTTGGCGTCGGTCAGGCCTTGCAGGCCGTCCTTGTCGAACGGGTTGAGCATGCCAACCAGCGCGGCGCCGGGCTTCATGAGGGCGCGTTCGTCGGCGTTCGGCGAGCGCACCTTGAGCACCATGTCGGCACCGAAAGCGCCGGCCAGGTCGGTGATCTCGGCACCGGCGGCCACGTAGGCCTCATCGGTGACGCTGGCGGCGACGCCTGCGCCCGATTGCACGCGCAGGGTGTGACCCTGGGCCTTGAGCTTCTTGACGGTTTCCGGGGTCACGGCAACGCGGGTTTCGCCCGCGAAGGTTTCCTGGGGTATGCCGATGAGCATACGTGTCTCCTGCTGGTGAGGCGCCGGGCCCTGTCCCCCTCACATGATTGTGAAGAAAGGTGAACCCGACGGGAATGAATGGTGCCAAACCCACCAGCATACACAAAGACGGCGACTTTCCTGGGGAGGGACATGATGCCAAGGGCCCGTTTTGCGTCGCGAGGGCACCCCACCCCCCGCGAATTGATGACAAACGTTGTCAATTTTGGCCAGCACAGGGCCTGCGCCCACCGTTCCCCCAAGCGGGTCACCCACACGTCACGCCATTGGGGGATAATGCCGGGCTCATGAACTCCGCCGATCTGCTCGCCGTCACGGTACCGCCTGGCCAACCCGCCGCCCCCAAGGTGCGCTGGAAGCCCAACGTCACCGTCGCCGCGCTCATCGAGCGTGACGGCCGCTTCCTGCTGGTCGAAGAGGACACCTCGGACGGCCTGCTGCTGAACAACCCCGCTGGTCACCTGGACCCGGGCGAGTCGCCCATCCAGGGCGTCATCCGCGAGACGCTGGAAGAGACCGCCTGCCAGTTCACCCCAGAGGGTTTCCTGGGCATGTACATGTCCCGCTTTCGGCGCACACGCACCGGCGAGGACATCACCTATTTGCGCCTGGCCTTTTTCGGCTCGGTGAGCGAGCCCGACCTGTCCTTGCAACTCGACGAAGGCATCGTGCGCGCTGTGTGGATGACGGCCGACGAGATCCGCGCCTGCCCGGAGCGCCACCGCAGCCCGCTGGTGCTGGAGTGCCTGGAGAGCTACCTGGCCGGCCAGCGCTACCCGCTGGAGCTGCTCACCGTTCACGAGAGCGTGTTCTCGGCGCCCAGCCACCACCGCGCCGCCTGAGATCGGCTGGCCCCGGTTCTCGCCGCGGCCCCCCTGACTGCCCCCGCACCCCATGTCCATCCGTCCCCAACGTGTCGTCGTCGGCCTCAGTGGCGGGGTGGATTCGGCCGTCACGGCCTGGCTGCTCAAGCAACAGGGCCACGAGGTCATCGGCATCTTCATGAAGAACTGGGAAGACGACGACGACAGCGAGTTCTGCTCGTCGCGCCAGGACTTCCTGGACGCCGCCTCGGTGGCCGACGTCATCGGCATCGAGATCGAGCACGTGAACTTCGCGGCCGACTACAAGGACCGCGTCTTCGCCGAGTTCCTGCGCGAGTACCAGACCGGGCGCACGCCCAACCCCGACGTGCTGTGCAACGCGGAGATCAAGTTCAAGGCCTTCCTGGACCACGCCATGCGCCTGGGCGCCGAGAAGATCGCCACCGGGCACTACGCGCGGGTGCGTGGCGTGGCCGATGAAGCCTTCGAAGGTGGCCAGCGCTTCGAGCTGCTCAAGGGCCTGGACCCTTTGAAAGACCAGAGCTACTTCCTGCACCGCCTGAACCAGGCGCAGCTGTCCAAGACGATGTTTCCGGTGGGCGAGCTGCCCAAGACCGAGGTGCGCCGCATCGCAAGCGAGATCAAGCTGCCCAACGCCCGCAAGAAGGACTCGACGGGCATTTGCTTCATCGGCGAGCGGCCCTTTCGCGAGTTCCTCAACCGCTACCTGAGCAACACGCCCGGCCCCATCAAGGACGACAAGGGCCGCAAGCTGGGTGAACACGTGGGCCTGAGCTTCTACACGCTGGGCCAGCGCAAGGGCATCGGCATCGGCGGCGTCAAGGAAAAGGGCGCACCGCGCGGTGGTGGTGAACACGACCCATGGTTCGTGGCTCGCAAAGACCTTGAAAAGAACACGCTGTACGTCGTGCAAGGCCACGACCACCCCTGGCTGCAGCAGCACACGCTGGTAGCCGACGACCTGAGCTGGGTCGATGGGCGGGGCCCGGCGGTGGGCTTGCAGCCGATGGCCGCCAAAACGCGTTATCGCCAGTCCGATGCAGCCTGCGAGGTCACGGGCGCAAGCGCGCAAACGCTGGCCCTGCGATTCCCCGAAGCGCAATGGGCCGTCACGCCCGGCCAGTCGGCCGTGCTCTACCAGGGCGATGTCTGCCTGGGTGGCGGCGTGATCGCCAGCGCAGGCTGAGGCACACGGCCCAGACGCAGCCCGGCCCTGGGCGCGCAGCCCGGTCAATGCGATCGATGCAACGGCCGCCATGACATGCTGCAACAATTTCCCGCTGGACGTCACTCGGCAATTCTGACAACTTGAACGCTGCGGAGCGTGCGTGCAGCTCGCTTCCTGCACCTCCGATCTGGCGCTGGCCATGTCGGTTGAACCAGGTCCAACGCAGCGGAGAAAACCAAGATGCCAGGGACGCGCAAGCTCGGCCGATCGGCCGTGTCAAAGGGTGCATGGGTGTTGCTGTTTTTGGCGGGAGGCGCGATGGCCGCCACCTTGCTGATCCGAGGCAGCGGCAACACCACGCCCACCCTGCCCCCAGCCACCACCGTGATCGGATCGACCCCGGTTGGGCCAGGCGTCCCAGGCGTGCCGACCTCCCCCACGCCTGGCGACCCCAACGAATCTCTCCCCGGCCTGGACACCCGGCCGCCCAACGCCACCTGCCACGCACCGGAGCGCCCTGTCGAGCAGGCCAGCGTTTCCTTGAGCAGGGCCATCTCGAACGTGGGCTTTGGCGCGGTGGGCATGGCCCGCGCGCCCAACGACCCCAGCAAGTGGTACCTGGTCGACCGCGCAGGCGTGATCAAACGCTTCAGCCGACAAGGTGGCTCGTTCAGCGCTGCCGGCGACTTCGTGGACCTGCGCGATCGGGTCCAGACCGCGGTCCAAGGCAACCAGGGGGAGATGGGCTTGCTCAGCATGGTCATGCACCCGAACTTCGCTGCCAACGCTCAGGTCTACGTTTACTACAGCGGGGCCAGTGCCAGCGGCACGGCCACCGAGGGGCGCATCTCCAGGTTCATCAGCCGCGACAACGGGCTCACGCTGGACAAGGATTCCGAAGAGGTGCTCATCCGGGTGCCCCGGACGTCGGCGCTGCACTGGGGCGGCTCGCTGCAGTTCGGCCCGGACGGCTTTCTTTACGCGGCCTTCGGTGACGGACGGCAACACACCGCCGTGCAAGACCTGAGCAGCCTGCTGGGCAAGATGATCCGCATCGATGTCAGCCCGGCGACGGGCTACGCCGTGCCACCGAGCAACCCTTTCGTGTCCCGAGCAGGAGCCAGGCCGGAGATCTTCGCCCTGGGCTTTCGCAACCCCTGGGGCTGGACCATCGACCGCGTGAGCGGCGACATCTGGGTGGGCGATGTCGGTGAGGGCGCGTTCGAGGAGGTCAACCGGGTGGTCAAGGGCAGCAACCACGGATGGCCCATCCTGGAGGGCAACCAGTGCACCAATTGGGTCGCTTGTGTGCGCACTGGCCTGTCCGAAGCCGCCCTCGTGTACGAGCACGACGACAGCGGCGCCGGCAACGCGGTCATCGGCGGCTTCGTGTACCACGGCGACGCCATCCCCGACCTCAAAGGTCGGTTCGTGTTCGCCGACGTCTCGGGCAAGGTCTACGCGCTCAAGCAAACCGAGAGCGGGCAACACCTGCGGCAGCAACTGGCGCAGGTCACCGGCTACCCGACCATTTTTGATCGTGACGAAAAGGACGAGTTGTTCCTGTCCGTGGGCTGGTCCTTGCTGGCGATCGGCCCCTCCGGAGTGCGTGAGCCCTCTTCCTTGCCCGCGCGCTTGTCGCAAACCGGCTGCTTCGATGCGCAACGCGACTGGCAACCTGCGTCGGGTGTGCTGCCCTTCGAGGTCAATTCGCCGCTGTGGTCCGACGGCGCCAGCAAGGAGCGCTTCCTGGCATTGCCCGATGGCAAGCAGATCCACATCGAGGCCAACGGCGACTGGACGCTGCCCATCGGCTCGGTTTTGATCAAGCATTTCCGCCTGGGGGGGCGACTGATCGAGACCCGCTTCCTGGTGCGGCACACCGATGGCGACTGGAGCGGCTACACCTACGAGTGGGCCGAAGACCAGAGCGACGCGCACCTGCTGGAGTCAGCCAAGGTCAAGCAATTCGGCACCCAGACCTGGCACTACCCGAGTCGGGCGCAGTGCATGGCTTGTCACACCGAGGTGGCGGGGCGCTCGCTGGGGCTGGAGACGGGCCAACTCAACCGCACGGCGAGTTATCAAACCACGGGCCGCATGGCCAACCAGTTGAGCACGCTCAACCACATCGGCCTGTTCGACGCGCCCCTGACCGAGGCACCGGCCTTCCTGGCAGCGCTGCCGAACCCCGGCGACAGATCGAAGGCACTGGACGCTCGGGCGCGCTCCTACCTGCACGCCAACTGCGCCATGTGTCACCAGCCTGGCGGGCCAGGTCGTGGGCCGGAAGACTTCCGCTTCACCACGCCCGCAGCAGCCATGGGCGCCATCGGTGTCGAACCCACGCAGACCAACTTCGGCGTCGAGGGCGCCAAGCTCATCACGCCAGGCCGCCCTGATCTGTCCATCGTCAGCCTGCGCACCCACATGCTGGAGACCGGTCGCATGCCACCACTGGGCCGCAACCTGGTGGACGAGGCGGGTGTGGCCCTGCTGGACCAGTG
>NZ_DCXA01000019.1:2968-6799 GCF_002328915.1 Aquabacterium sp. UBA2148 | reverse complement strand
CCTGCTGGACCAGTGGATCCGATCGGGCCTGGGCATGGGCGTGGCCGACACCGATCGCGACGGCATCGCCGACCACGTCGACAACTGCCCCAAATCCACCAACCCAACTCAGCTGGACGCGGATGGCGACGGTTTTGGCAACGCCTGTGACGCCGACTTCAACGGCGACCGCCGGGTCGATGCGCTCGACGAGGCCATCATCCGTCAAGCCCACGGCTCATCGGTCGGACAGCCGGCCTTCCTGCCTGCGGCGGACATGGACGGGGACGGTCGCATCAGCGCACTGGACATGACGCGGTTTCGCCGGCGGCTGGGCCTGCCAGTGGGCGATTGAACGAGGTCCAGCCAGAAGGCCCTGCGCGCGCTTGCCGGCTCAGGGCTGGCGGGGTGGCGACAATGGCGAGACATGAACGCCCCGATCGCCCCCACCGGCAGCGCCGCCGCGCCCATCGTCATCCTCGACACCAACGCCCTGCTGGACTGGCGGGTGTTCAAGGACCCGGTCGCTCACCCCATCGCCCAAGGCATCCTGAGCGGGCGTCTGCGCTGGCTGGCCTGCCCGTCGATGGAGCAGGAGTGGCACCAGGTCTGGCCCCGGAGTTATTTCAAGGCCTGGCAGCCCGACCCCATGCTGACGCTGACGGTGTTCCAGCACGCCGACTTCGTGGACGAACCCCCGCGCGGCCCCCTGCGCTGCAAGGACCCGGACGACCAGGTCTTCATCGACCTGGCGCTGCACGTGGGCGCGAAATGGCTGCTCAGCAAAGACGCTGCCCTGCTCAAACTCGCAGGACGTGCGAGGAAGCTCACGGGCCTGGAGGTCATGCCGCTGACGCAATGGTCAGCCATGGGCGACAATGCGGGTTCTCCCTGAACCGCGTTGAACAGTGACCATGAGCATTTTCACGGGCAACGACCGCCTGGCCTGGGCCCAGGCCTTCATCTCCGGCATCCCTTACGCCGTGGCGTCGGGCATGACGCTGACCGACATCGGCCCCGGCCGCTGCAGCCTGCTGCTGCCCGCGCGCAGCACCTGGACGGGCGACGCCGAGCGCAAGCTCATCCACCCCGGATGCCTGAGCGTGCTGGCCGACACCGCCTGCGGCGTGGCCGTGGGCTGCGCCATGGAGCAGATCGAGCCTTACGCCACGCTGGACTTGCGCATGGACTACCTGCGCCCACCCGTGGCCGAGACCGACCTGGTCTGCCATGCCGAGTGCCACCGCCTGTCGCGCAGCGTGGCCTTCGTGCGCGGTGAGTTGATGCAGCCAGGCCAGAGCGAGCCGGTGGCCACGGTGTACGCCACCTTCATGCGCGCCACGGCCGCCACGCGACGCAAGGACTTGCCGGCTGGCCAGTCCGTCACATCGACCACGTCGGCTCCCGACACACAAGCCCCAGCGCCCAAGGCCAGCCGCCCCACGCCCGCGGAAGCAGCCTCGTCCCTGATCGCGCCCGCTTCGGTCGAGCCCAGCCAGGTCTTCGTCAGCCGCGCCGCAGACATGCCCGAGACGCTGGCCGTGCCGGTGGGCCGCTCGCCTTACGTCGATTTCCTGAACGTGCACCAGCAGCCGCAAATCGACGCCGGGCCGGTGTTCCGCATGCCCTACAAAGCAGACCTGATTGGCAACCCGGTGCTGCCGGCGCTGCACGGTGGCGTGCTGGCAGGCTTTGGTGAAACCGCCATGGTGCTGCACCTGCTGGCCACCAACCCGACGCTGACGGCCATCCCGCGCAGCGTGGACTTCGCCATCGCCTACATGCGCTCGGCCAAGCCCATCGACACCTTCGCGCAGAGCACGACGGTGCGCCAGGGCAACCGCGTGGCGCTGGTCATGGTGTCACTGTGGCAGGACGACCCGTCGCGCCCGGTGGTGCAGGCGCGCGGGCACTTCCTGATGCCGCGCGAGGACGACTGATCAGCCAGACCTGGAACCAGGCGCCGAATCGCACGGTGCCTTGGCCCGGGTGGCCGTCAAGCAGCGAATCGCTGACGAACTTGGCGGCGACGCGCCCAACCCGCAGCGCCGATGCCGGCCAGTGCCATGAACACCGAAGAAGGCTCCGGCACGGGCGGCGTGCCTTCCGAGAAGTGGGCGAACGTCAGGCTGACAGCGTAGAGGCCCACGTCGTAATCTGGCTCACCAGGCAGGTGGGCATGAACGTTCCACGATGCCTGATAGCGCCCATCACGCAAAGCTGTCAGCTTTACCGGGTCGCTCAGACCGAGCGTGTACATCGGTCGCACCCAAGTAGAGTCGCTTCCTCCGCGGTCGCCACTGATGGTCGTGACCTGATCAAGCTCGAGGCTGGCAAAGCTGGCTCGCATTTTGGCTAGGTCAACAGAGGGCGCAGCTCCATTCTCGGGTCTGAACATCAGCTGCGACCGACCGTACTGCGGGTCTTCGCCACGGATGACAGGCAGGTAGAACCCGGGCCAATAACTTGGGAACTGCCCGTCTTGAAAGGGCTCGGCCAGGATTGAGAAAGCAAAATGGTAGGGCGATGGGGAAGGCTCCCCTATCCCGTCATCGAGTTCGATGACCGTCGCATGTTCGATGCGCCATTGATCGGCGAAGGCCGGTGCGTGCGCAGCAAAGCCTGCCAAGCACAACAGGGTGGCGCCCAAGGCGCGGGGGGACGTGATCATGGTGATTCCTCCGGGATTGAATGGTTGTTGGGTCAAGACCCAACACTCATTGTGGAGATCCACCTGGCCCGACGCTGTAACCATTGGTCTAAGCACCTCCGCCCATGGTCGAGTTCACGCACGCCGCGCATGCCGACTTTCCGCCAGCCACGCCCCGATGCGCATCATCTGCGTGGCGTGGTCCACCTTGGGCCGCCAACCCAGCGCCCGCGCGCGGTCGAGCGGAAATCGGCTGTCCCAGGCGATCAGGTTGAGCGCCTCGGTGGTGACCGGCGGGCGCCTGCCCGGCCACAAGCGCTTGAACACGGGCTCGGTCAGCCAGGCACCCAGGTAGGCGAGCCCACGCGGCATGGACTTGGGCGCACGCGCGCCCAGCAGGCGCGCCAGGTCGTTGAAGTAGTCGCGCCAGCTCAGGGGCAAGCCGTCGTGGACGTGAAAGGCCTGACCCCAGGCGCGCGGGTGCATGGCCGCGTGCACCAGGAAGTCGGCCACGTTGTCGACGCCGGCCAGGGCCGCGTTGCCCCGCCCACCACCGATCAGCGCAGGCAGGCCTTGCCGCAAGGCCTCGGCCGCGTCGACGACCCAGGGCCCCGAGCCCGGCCCGATGATGTTGGCCGGCCTCACGACACACAACTGCACGCCTTGCGCCATGTAGCGACGCGCCAGCGCTTCTTGCCCTTGCTTGGCGCGGCCATAGGGGCCCTGCCCGGCTCCGGGCGCGACGTCTTCGCGGCAGGGCCCCCGCTGGATGGCATCCCCATAGGCACAGATGCTGGTGACCAACACCACCGCCGTGCCCTGTGACAGGGCCGACTCGAAGACGTGCGCGGTGCCACCCACGGTCACGCGCTGGTGGTCTTCGTCGCGGCCGGCATCGCCCACCAGGGCCGCCAGGTGAAAGCACCAGTGGCAGCCTTGCATGGCGCGAGCAACGTCCTGGCCGGAGGTGATGTCACCGCGCAGCACGACGACGCGATCGCCCCAGCGTGGACCCCAGGCCTGCGGCACGGGCTCGTTGGGCAAAGCGAAAACGACCACGGTGGACGCCGTGCGCTCGAGCAGCTGCTCGACCAGCACCCGACCCAGGAAGCCGGCGCCGCCGGTGACCAGGATGCGGTCCTGGTCTGCCGGCTGGAGCACCCGCGGTGAAGCAGAAGGGGCCTCGAACTCGGCCATCACGC
>NZ_DCXA01000019.1:1162-2908 GCF_002328915.1 Aquabacterium sp. UBA2148 | reverse complement strand
CCTCGAACTCGGCCATCACGCGGCCTTGCGCGACAAGGCGCCCTCGCCGCGCCGCTGGATGCGGCCAAAGTGCGCTTCGCCGAACAGGTGGCTCACCGGCTCGCCCGGGAACAACCAGTAGGGCGTGCGCTCGCTGGACGACGCGCAGTTGGGGTACTCGCGGTTGACCGACGGGCCGGCCAGCGTCTTCTCCAGCACCATGGAGATGTACTGGTCGTTGCTGCCTTCGAGCGTGTTGCCGTTGAGGATGACCTCCTTGCCCGTGGACAGGGCGTGGCGGCGCACGGCGTTGATGCGCGAGTTCTTCGGCTCGTAGGCGTCAGAGCCCACACCGTTCTCGCTGGTCACGCGGATGCCGTCGGGCACGCGGGCGGCCAGCGAGTGGTTGCCTTCGGTGTGGCCCGGCGTGTGGACCAACGCCACCCCGGGGCCCAGGCTCAGGCTGCCATCGAAAGGCACGATGCGCTCGCTCGGGATGCCGGCGATGCCGTTCGGGCAGTACCACTCCGCTTGCAAGGGCAGCAAGGCCAGCGTGGAGGCCCACTCCTGGCGGTGCACCAGCAGCTTGGCGTTCGGGAAGTACGGCTTGGGGCCGGCGAGCCAGCGGCGCACGTCCTGCGTGTGCAGGTGGTCGTAGCTGATGTAGTCGATGTCTTCGGGGCGCAGGCCGCAGGTGGCCAGCACGCTCTCGACGGTGTTGAACTGCGGCGCCACGATGGGCTGCACCCACTTGGGCGCGCGCTCGGCCAGGCGCTTGAAGAACGGTGTCTCGCGGTTGGCGTCGTGATCGGTGGGCGACATCAGCAAGGTGCGCAGCACGCCGTCGTGGTCGAGGTACTGGACCACGAAGAGTCGGTTGAGCAGGTGCACCAGCGGGAACTTGAAGCCGCGGTCGGCGAACACACCCGAGTAGGCGTAATACGTCGGGTAAGGCGCGCGAATGAGGTCGAAGCTGCGCCAGCACAGCACCTCGGGCTCGGCGAGCATGCGCTCGCGCAGGGCTTGGGCGCGGCGGCGCACTTCGCGCAGGCGGTCTTGCGGGGCGGCGGCGTCACGGGCGCCATCGAAATCGGTGAGCGAGCGCATCCCTGCCGGGTGAGGCATCTGGGTCATCGGGGTCTCCAGGAAAAGGCGAGAGGGGACGCAGTGCCCCACGGTTCAGTAACCGGCCATGCGGGCGGTCACCAGGCGGTTCATGAAAGCGGGCGACAGCTTCGAGAGCAGCGCGAACAACTTGGTCTGCCAACCCACCAGCGAGTGCACGGGCAGGCTGCCTTGAGAAGCGTTGGCCAGCTGCCAGACGGTGGCGGCCACGTCCTCGGGGCCCAGGCGCACGCCGAGCGTTGACACCGTCTTCATGCGGCTGACCTCGTTGGTCACCATGGCGGTGTTGACGAACAGGGGCAGCACGTCGACCACGCGGATGCCGTGGCGGCGCCACTCGATGTCCAGCGCTTCGGTGAGGCTGCGCACCGCGGCCTTGGTGGCCGAGTAGGTGCCCAGCTCGGGCTGGCCGTACAGGGCCGAGGCCGAGCACATGTTGATGACGCGGCTGCCCTGGGTGCGCTTGAGCAGCGCAAAGGCCAGGTGACAGCCGTTGACCAGGCCTTTGAGGTTGATGTCGATGAGGCGGTGGTGGCGCACCAGCGCAGCCTCTTCGAAGGGCTGCGTCACGGCGATGCCGGCGTTGTTGAAGAGCACGTCCAGGCGGCCGCCTGTGGCTTGCTCGAAGCTCGCCAGGGCCAC
>NZ_DCXA01000019.1:0-1089 GCF_002328915.1 Aquabacterium sp. UBA2148 | reverse complement strand
CTGCTCGAAGCTCGCCAGGGCCGCGCGCCAATCGTCTGCGCTGGTCACGTCCAGTCGCGCAGCCACGCATTGGGCGGCGCCCCACTTCTGCTGCAAGGACCGCAGCCCCGCCTCGTCGACGTCATAGGCGCCGACGAACCAGCCGGCCGCCAGGAAGCGCTCCGCCACGGCTCGGCCGATGCCTGCGGCGGCGCCGGTGACAAAAAGGGTGGGACGCTGGGTGGATGGCATCGAAACAGGCTCCTGGGGTGAGGCCCGAGCATAAAGACCAGGGGCTTGCCCGGTCTTGACCCGGTCGGCTTGATTTTTAACAATTTCATCCATGCACGACGCCCTGCCCTCGCACGAACTGCGCCGCCTGCACGCCAGAGACGCCGTCCAGGGCATGGTGCCGCAAACCTTCCTGAAGGTGCTGGCCGAGCACCTTCAGCGGCATGGCGTCGACCCCGCCAGCCTGATGCCACCCGAAGCGCTGCGCTTCGGGATGCAGCACCTGGGCCGTTACCCCGCCGAGGCTTACTGCCAGCTGCTGCTGCGCGCTGCCGAGCGGCTCAACGACCCGCTGCTGGGCCTGCACCTGGGCCAGTCCATCCAGCCGGCCCACCTGGGCGCGCTGGGCTATGTGCTGCTGGCCTGCGAGAACCTGGGCGCCGCGCTGATGCGCATCCAGCGCTACCACCGCCTGCTCAACGACATCAACCCCATCCAGCACCACATCGAAAGCGACGGCATGGTGCTGCAATGGGGCGTGGCCCGGGGCAAGCCCGGCGCCCTGTTCGACGAAACCGGCATCACCGCCATCGTGCAGTTCGCGCGGGCGCTGTGCGGACGCATGCTGCCGGTGCGCGCGGTCGACTTCGTCAACCCACCACCGAGTCAGACCCAGCCGTTCACCGACCACTTCGGATGCCCGGTGCGCTGGGGGCAACCCGTCACGCGCCTGGTGATCCCGCTGCAAAGCCTGCAGACCCCGTTGCATCAACCGGACCCGGTGCTGCTGGGGCTCATGGAAGAACAGGTCGAAGCCGCGCTGGCCCACCTGCCCGACAGCGGCGACCTCATCGAGCTGACCCGCCGCGTGGTGCGCCA
>NZ_DCXA01000011.1:0-10490 GCF_002328915.1 Aquabacterium sp. UBA2148 | reverse complement strand
GAGCCCCGACTGCCCCCCCCCCCTGTCGCCGCACACAGCCCCTCGCCGTGATCCCACCTTCATTCATCCAGGACCTGCTGGCCCGCACCGACATCGCCGATGTCGTGGGTCGCTACGTCACATTGAAAAAGGCCGGCATCAACTTCAAAGGCCTGTGCCCCTTCCACGGCGAAAAATCACCGTCCTTCATCGTCAGCCCCTCGCGGCAGACCTATCACTGCTTCGGCTGCGGCGTGCATGGCAACGCCGTGGGCTTCCTGATGGAGTATGGCGGGCTGGGCTTTGTCGACGCGGTCAAGGACCTGGCCCAGATGCAGGGCATGCCGGTGCCAGACGACAACCTGCGGCCCGAGGACAGGGAGCGACAAAAGCAGGCCAAGGCCAAACAACTGGTGCTGACCGATGTGCTCGCCCAAGCCGGCAAACACTGGAAGCAGCAACTCAAGAAAACCCCGCGCGCCGTGGCCTACCTGAAGGGACGCGGGTTGACGGGCGAAATCGCAGCACGCTTCGGCCTGGGCTACGCCCCAGACAGCTGGCGCGGCCTGGCCAGCGCCTTCCCCAGCTACGACGACCCCTTGCTGGTCGAGTCGGGTCTGGTGATCGCGCACGATGCCAACGAGGGCGAGAGCGAGGGCAAGCGCTACGACCGCTTCCGTGACCGCATCATGTTCCCGATCCGCAACCCGCAAGGCGAGGTCATCGGCTTCGGTGGTCGGGTGCTGGACAAGGGCGAGCCCAAGTACCTCAACTCACCCGAGACGCCAGTATTCAGCAAAGGGCGCGAGCTCTACGGCTTGTTCGAAGGCCGTGCTGCCCTGCGCAACAAGGGCTACGCACTGGTCACCGAAGGCTACATGGACGTGGTCGCGCTGGCGCAATGGGGCTTTGGCAACGCCGTGGCCACTTTGGGCACCGCCTGCTCGCAGGAGCACGTTCAAAAGCTGTTTCGCTTCACCGAGCAGATCGTTTTCAGCTTCGATGGCGACGCCGCCGGACGCCGGGCCGCCGGGCGGGCGCTTGAAGCCGCCCTGCCCTTCGCCACCGACACCCGGCGCATCAGCTTCCTGTTTTTGCCTGCGGAGCATGACCCGGACAGCTACATCCGGGAGTTCGGTCCGCAGGCCTTCGAGGCTTGCGTCAAAAAAGCCGTGCCGCTGTCGCGCCAGCTGCTGGAGCACGCCGGCGCGGAATGCGATCAGGACAGCGCCGAAGGCCGCGCCCGCCTGATGACGCAGGCCATCCCGCTCATTGCCTTGCTGCCAGAAGGCGCCTTGCGGGGCCTGATCGCCGACGAACTCGCCCAGGTCGCCAAGGCGTCGACCGATGACGTGCGTCGTCGGCTGCAGGCCCACCTCGAAAAGGCGGCATCAGGCGCTGGCGGAGACAGGGGGCACGAGCGAAACGGCCAGCGTGCCAGTGCCGCCACGAGCCCCGACGACGGCCCGTTCTTCGGCAACGAGCCCCCGGCATTCGAGCCGGACTTTGGCAGCCAGGAGCCTTTCTGGGATGGCGGCAACTCCTTCGACCAGGGTCAGGGCTCACGCGGGCAAAGCAGCGAGCGAGGTCGCGGCGACTGGAAGGGCCGAAACGGGCGAGGCAACTGGCGCAACGAGGGCGGACGGTGGCAAAGTCGCGGTCGAGCCACGCCGCCCCGCCCCCTGCCACGAGCCGCCACCTCGCTGGATCGCATCGCCTGGGTGCTGGTCTGCAGCAGCGGCACCTGGGAGCAACTGCCCACCAGCGCGCACGACATCCTGTGCGATCAGCCCAGCCCTTACGGCCCCTTTTTCAGGTGGCTGGACCGGCTGGTGCTCGACCAGGGCGCCGTGGCTGGGCCCGATTTGCTGCAAGGCATGAAGCAAACCGATGGGCAAGCCGACGAGGCGGGGGCTGACAAGCCCTTGTCCACGCTGGCCGAGCGCATCACGCGCCTGCATGATTTCGGCTCCGCCGCAGAACACAGCCTGAACGACCTCCTGTCGCTCATCCGCCCCCTGGAGCTCGAAGCCTTGCGCGAGGAGCTCGACATGCTGCTGCAGGCGGGTGAGTTGTCCGAAGCGGCGGAGGCACGCAAGCTCGAACTCGTGCGCCTGACGCGTGACCTCAAGCTTGAAATCAGCCAGCAAAGGCCCATTTCTGCGTGAAGAGCCCTCCAGGCGGCGAAATTTGACATCCGGCGCCGCTTGCGACGCCATGGTCTTGCGCGATAATGGAGGGTTCGACGAGGACCGTCCAGCGCAAGATCGCAGGGCGGCTGCTTGCCAGCCTTTCGCATGGCCCACACGGCCCACCTGCGGCGCGAATGACGCGCCCACCAGCGCCATGGCGCATTTCACCCGTGTGGCCCTGTGGCAGGATGGGGCCCTTGTCCGCCTCTCAGCCTCTCATTCAGAGCATCTCTTTCGAGGAAGCGCATGACCGCGAAAAAAGCCGCCAAGACCGGTGTGAAGACTGCCGAAGCAGACGTCAACGAAAAGAAAGCCACCAAGGCACGCGCCTCCTCCAAGGCCCAGGACGCCGAAACCGCAGTCGAAGCCGTGGCAGCCGAGCCCAAAAAGCGTGGCCGCAAGCCCAAGGCTGCAGCCGAAACCGCCAAGGCCGAACCCGCACGCAAAGCCTCGTTTGACGAGGACGACGTGGGCGACATCGAAGCCGACATCGAGGCCGACCTCGACCAGACCGAGGCCGAAGCCAGCGACGACTCCGGCGCCAGCGAAGGCAAGGCCAAGGCCAAGCCCCTGCGCATGAAGGTCTCGCGCGCCAAAGAGCGCGCCCTGATGCGTGAATTCGGCATCGACGAAACCGCCCTGTCCGAAGAGGAAGTCGCCAAGCGCCGCCAGGAGCTCAAGACCCTCATCAAGATGGGCAAGACCCGTGGTTTCCTGACCCACCAGGAAATCAACGACCACTTGCCTGAAAAGCTGGTCGAGGCCGAAATCCTCGAGGCCATCATCTCCATGTTGAACGACATGGGCGTGGCCGTGTACGAGCAAGCGCCTGATGCCGCCACGCTGCTGATCTCCGGCAGCGCGCAAACGCAAGCCACCGAAGAAGAAGCCGAAGAAGCCGCCGAAGCCGCCCTGTCCACCGTCGACTCCGAATTCGGCCGCACGACCGACCCGGTGCGCATGTACATGCGCGAAATGGGCACCGTCGAGCTGCTGACCCGCGAAGGCGAAATCGAAATCGCCAAGCGCATCGAAGGTGGCCTGCAGGCCATGATGCTGGCCATCTCGGCCTCGCCCACCACCATCGCTGAAATCCTCGGCCTGGCCGACAAGATCCGCGCCGCCGAGATGACCATCTCCGAGGTGGTCGATGGCTTCGTCGCTGCCGACGAGGCCGACGACTACGTGGCCGAAGAAGACTTCGACGAATTCGACGAAGAAGACGACGACGACGGCAACGGTGGCTCCAAGGCCCTGAGCAAGAAGCTCGAAGAGATGAAGAACCAGGCCCTGGCCAAGTTCGACTCCCTTCGCGTGAACTTCGACAAGATGGCCAAGGCCTTCGAGAAGGACGGCTACAAGTCCGCGCCTTACAACAAGGCCCAGGAAGCCATCAGCCAGGAGCTGATGACCATCCGCTTCACCGTCAAGATCATCGAACGCCTGTGCGACGTGCTGCGCTCGCAGGTCGATGACGTGCGCCGCTACGAACGCGAGCTGCGCAAGATCGTGGTCGACCGCTGCGGCATGCCGCAAGACCACTTCATCAAGGTCTTCCCGCCCAACATCCTGAACCTGGAGTGGGCCGTCAAGGAAGCGCAATCCGGCAAGAGCTACTCCGCCGTGATGACCCGCAGCCTGCCCGCCATCCAGGAATTGCAGCAAAAGCTGATCGACCTGCAGGCCAAGGCCGTCGTGCCCATTGATGATCTCAAGGAGATCAACAAGCGCATGAACAACGGCGAAAAAGCCAGCCGCGACGCCAAGAAGGAAATGATCGAGGCCAACCTTCGCCTGGTCATCTCGATCGCGAAGAAGTACACCAACCGCGGCCTGCAGTTCCTCGACCTGATCCAGGAAGGCAACATCGGCCTGATGAAGGCGGTGGACAAGTTCGAATACCGCCGTGGCTACAAGTTCTCGACCTACGCCACGTGGTGGATCCGTCAGGCCATCACCCGCTCGATCGCCGACCAGGCCCGCACCATCCGCATCCCGGTTCACATGATCGAGACGATCAACAAGATGAACCGCATCTCGCGTCAGCACCTGCAGGAATTCGGCTTCGAGCCCGATGCCCCCACGCTGGCCGAGAAGATGGAGATGCCCGAGGACAAGATCCGCAAGATCATGAAGATCGCCAAAGAGCCGATCTCCATGGAAACGCCGATCGGGGACGACGACGACAGCCACCTGGGCGACTTCATCGAGGACACCAACAACACCGCGCCGATCGAAGCCGCCATGCAGGCTGGCCTGCGCGACGTGGTCAAGGACATCCTCGACAGCCTGACCCCGAGGGAAGCCAAGGTGCTGCGCATGCGTTTCGGCATCGAGATGAGCACGGACCACACGCTGGAAGAAGTCGGCAAGCAGTTCGACGTCACCCGCGAGCGCATCCGCCAGATCGAGGCCAAGGCCATCCGCAAGCTCAAGCACCCGAGCCGAAGCGACAAGCTCAGGACCTACCTGGACAACCTCTGATCCCCTGGCGGATTTCAGACACCGAACCCGGCCTTGTGCCGGGTTTTTTCATGCAAGCGCTGCAATTTGCCACCAAACTGCGTGCAATTCATCACGCTGCACGGGCCTGAATCCGCCAAGATACGAGCATGGGCACGACCAAGGAACGCGCCATCCTGTTTGCCGACCTGCGCGGCAGCACATCGCTTTACCTCAAGCTGGGCAATGCGCAGGCGGCGCAAGTCGTCACGCAGAGCCTGACTTTGCTGGGCGATCGCATCACGCGCCAGGGCGGCCGGGTGGTCAAGACACTGGGTGACGGGTTGATGGCCGTCTTCGAGCACGCCGAGCCTGCGGTCGAAGCGTCCGTCAGCCTCCACGAGGCACTGGAGCAATTGCGTCCGGCCGGTGAAGGCGTGCCCCTGCGCAGCGGCGCCATCAAACTGAAAGTGGCCATTGCCTGGGGCGAGATGGTCGAGGTCGATGGCGACTGCTTTGGCGACGCCGTCAACGTCGCGGCGCGCCTGCTTGACCTGGCGGGTGACAACGAGACCCTGACCACCGGCCCCTTGCTGCGCGAGTTGCCATCTGATCAGCAGGAACGTTTTCGCAGCATCGACAAGCTGCACCTGCGCGGACGCAAGGAGCCCGTGCCCGTCTTGCGCATGGACAGCCGGCGTTTTGGCGACTCTGATGCCCTGTCAACGGCCATCATGGACGCGCCCGAAACCGACGTGCCAGACGGCATCCGGCTGAGCTGGCTGAGCACCGAGCGTGTGTTCTCGACCGCCCAGATGCCCGTGATCCTGGGCCGCAGTCCACAAGCCTCGTTCTGCGTGAGCGATTCACGGGTTTCGCGCTCGCATGCGCGCATCGAGTCGCACAGCGGACACATCTACCTCAGCGACCTGAGTTACAACGGAACCCACATCCGCTTCGACCGGGACGATCAGGTGCTCACGCTGAGACGTGGCACCTGCACCCTGCACGGCAGCGGGGTCATCAGCCTGGGCGCGTCTCCCTCCGACCCGACCAGCACCCAGATCCGATTCGACATCCTGAGCTTTTCGGACACCTTGCCTCAGTGATGCCCATCAGGCTGAGCACGCGACGCGTGGGCTAGAGTGGGGGGATGGAATTCGCGACAAAGCCCTGCCGTTTTTCTGCATGACCACGCCCCTGCCCTCTGTGCACGACGCCGAGCCTTCGACCTTGATGCAAGCCGTGCGAGGGGCGATCCAGGCCAACGAGGCGGCTTTCGCTGCCCTGGCTCGCTTGCTTGCCCATGGCAGTCACGGGCTGTGCTCTGGCCTGTTCTTGCTGGACGGACCCAACGCTTGGCCGGTGACGCCAGCCTCTGGTCGCGCGGGCCCGCTTCCTCGTGCTCGCATGATCCTGCCGCCGTTGACACTGCCGGCTTCGCTGCTCGCGATCCCAGACGTGGCCCACGACCCGGGTGGATCTGCCATCGCGGCCAGCACACCTCGACAAAGTGGTCCGAAGGCGCTTGCAAGCGTGCCGTGGCATGCCCGTGGGCAGGTCATCGGCGTGGTGTCGATTTGGTCCAGCGCACCGACGCCCTGGTCGCCCCAGCAACTCGCTGTGCTGCAAGATGTCAGCGAAGCGGCATCTCAACTGCTGCAACGCCACCTCGAAGCCGAGAGCGCGCGGCTCAGCGAGGAGCGTGTTCGCACGGCATCGACAGCAGGCAGCGACTGGCTTTGGGAAACCGACGCCAACGGGCTCCTGCAATGGGTGTCAGCGGGTCTGCTTCACCACACCGGCATCGACCCAGCGACCCAGATCGGCGTGTCGGCACCCGGGGTGCTCATCCCTCGCAACGACGACACCCGAGACAACTGGCAGCGCTACCTGCGGGCCCGCGAGCGTCATGAGCCTTTTCAGGACCTGATCGGTGACCGGCTGACGCCCAGGGGCCGCATCGTGGTGAGCATCAGCGGGCAACCGGTTTTTGATGCGACTGGGCGTTTTCAGGGCTACCGGGGCGCCAGCCGCAACATCACCCGCCAAATCGAGGCGGAACAGGCCGTCAGGCGTGCCGACCGGCTGCTGCGCCAGGCCATCGAGTCGTTCTCGACCAGCATCATGATCACCGACCCGAGTGGCCAGGTTGTCCTGGGCAATCGCCTTTGGCGGGAGCTCATTGGTGACGCGCAATCGGGTGAAGGCGACCGTTGGCCCGACATCGTTGCACGCATGGTCCATGCCGGTCACTACCCCGACTGCCAGCCAGGTCAGGAAGCGGCATTCATCGCCTGGCGGCTGAGCTTGCGTGGCACCGGCCAGCGCGCCGAGATGCGCTTCAAGGACCGCTGGTTGCTCATCCGCGATGACGCGCTGGAAGACGGCTGCACCGTGCACTTCGCGATGGACATCACGCGTTCGCACCAGGATGCGCAGTTGCTCAAGCAACAACAGCAAGCGCTTGAAGCCACCCAGGAAAGACTGAGCTCGGTGCTGCGTGCCTTGCCCGACCTCTGGTTCGTGATCGACGAGGACAACCGCTACATCGATGGGCACCTCGATCACCCTCAACTGGTCGGGCAGGCGGGACAGCTGATCGGACAAACGGTCGGGGCCATGTTGCCTGACGGCGTGGCGCGACTGCAGAGAGCCGCCGTCGATCGGGCGCGCCAGACCGGCCTGCCCCAGACCATCCAGTACGACCTGGAGATCACCCCTGGCGCCACACACCACTTCGAGGCCCGCGTCACCCCGATGACCGACGGTCAGGTGCTCTACCTGACCAGCGACATCACCGACCGCAAAGTGGGCGACGACAAACTGCGTGTCAGCGAGGAGCTTTACCGATCCGTTGCCGCAACCATACGCGATGGCTTGCTCATCGTGGACCTGCAGGGGCAAGTCGTTGCCATGAACCCGGCGGCCAGGCGCGTGCTGGGGCTTGAGGCGCAACAGGCCCACCACGAGTCATTGCAAGGTGACCTCGTGCAATTGCTCCAAGATGATCTGTGCACGCCCCTGCCTCGCGAGCGCTGGCCTTTGCAGGAAACCATCGACACGGGCGAGCGCATCGTCGATCGGATCGTGCCCGCGCGACGCGCAGACCGGGAGATCGTCTGGCTGCAGATGTCCAGCCACCTGCTGCGCCTCGACCCACAGCAGCCCCCGTTCGCAGCCATGGTCACCTTCCGTGACATCACCCAGGAACGGCTGGCCGTGCACGAACTCGCGTCGAGCGAGGAGCGCTGGAAGTTCGCCCTCGAAGGCGCAGGTGATGGCGTCTGGGACTGGGACATGGTCTCAGGCGTTGTCTACTACTCCAGCCGCTGGAAGCAGATGCTCGGCTTTCAGGACAGCGACATCGGCGACACCATCGAAGAGATCTTCTCGCGCATCCACCCCGAGGACCGCGACAAGGTGGCCCACAGCACCATGCAGTACATGACCGAGACCCGCTCGGTTCAAGAGGTGGAGTTCCGCCTGCGCCACCGCGACGGCCACTTCTTGCACATCCTCTCGCGCGGCAAGGTCGTGGCACGCTCGCACGACGGCATGCCCTCGCGCGTGGTCGGCACGCACTCCGACATCACCCGGCTGAAAGAGGCCGAAAACGCCCAACGCGCGCAGCAACTCGCCGAGGCGGCCAGCGCCTCCAAGAGCGAATTCCTCTCGCGCATGAGCCACGAGATCCGCACGCCACTCAACGCCATCACAGGATTTGCTCAACTGCTGCGCCTGCAAATGCAGACGGCGTCCACCGACATCGCGCAACGCAACTACGTCGACCAGATCCTGCATGCGGGCCGCCACCTCTCGGGCCTGGTCAACGACGTGCTCGACCTTCAGCAGGTCGAAGCCGGCGTGATGTCCCTTCGCCCGGAAGTGCTGCGCCTCGATGAAGAAGTGGTTCAGTGCCTGTCGATGCTCCTGCCCATGGCCGAGCAGCGCGAAATCGCCATGAGCAGCCACATCCCTACCGAAATCCATGTGCTGGCGGATCGGCAGCGCCTGAGACAAGTGCTGGTCAACATTGGCTCGAACGCCATCAAATACAACCAGCAAGGTGGTTTTGTGCGGGTCGAGGGGCGCGCCCTGCCGAACGCCGTGATCGAACTCGCGATCACGGACGCGGGTGCCGGCATGACGCCCGAGCAGCTCAACCGCCTGTTTCAGCCTTTTGAACGCCTCGGACGGGAGACATCCCATGTCGAAGGCACCGGTCTCGGGCTTATCATCACCCGCTCACTGATTGAGTCCATGGGAGGTCGCATGGAAATCGATAGTCGCCCCGGCAGTGGAACCCGGGTCAGCATCACCCTGCCACAGGCGCCCGCAGCCGTGGCCACGACCGAGGGTGCGCACTCAGACGATGGCATCCACACCGGTGGCGCCATCCCCACCGAATTGACCGTTTCTCCGCCCTCGCCTCCGCCTCAGACCCAGCGCCCCTTGCGCGTGCTGTACGTCGAGGACAACCGCATCAACGCCCTGCTGTTCGCCGAGGCCCTGCGCCCCCATGCACAGCTGGAGCTCGACATCGCCGAAGACGGTGACGTGGCCGTGAGCCTGTGCAACGACCGCCTGCCCGACGTGCTGGTGCTCGACGCCCACCTGCCCGGCATGTCCGGCTTCGAGGTGCTCGAAGCCCTGCGCCGCATCCCCGGGCTCGAGCAGGCCCCGGCGTACATGTGTTCGGCCGACGCCATGCCCGATGACATCGAGCGCGCCCGCGTGGCCGGCTTCACCGGCTACTGGACCAAACCCATCGACATCGTGGCAGTGACCACAGAGCTCTGCCAACTTGCCGAACGGGCCCACAATCCGGAGCCATGAGCTTCGCCAAAGAACCCGCCTTCCAACACGGCCAGACCCCACGCACCGGCGTGCTGCTGGTCAACCTGGGCACCCCGGACGAGCCCACACCCAAGGCCTTGCGCCGTTACCTGGGGCAGTTCCTGTGGGACGCACGCGTCGTCGAGATCCCCCGCGTACTTTGGTGGCCGATCCTGCACGGCATCATCTTGCGCGTGCGGCCCAAAAAGTCGGCCGCCAAATACGCCAGCATCTGGATGCCTCAGGGATCGCCCCTGCGCGTGTGGACCGAAAAGCAAACCACGCTGCTCGCCGGATTCCTGGGCCAGCACGGCCACCAGCTGCGCGTGCGCCATGCCATGCGCTATGGCCAGCCCAGTGTCTCCAGCCAGCTTGATGCGCTCAAGGCAGAGGGCGTGGACCGCGTGCTCGTCGTGCCCCTGTACCCGCAGTACTCGGGCGCAACCACCGCCAGCGTCATGGACGAGGTGTTCCGCTGGGGGCAGCAAACGCGGCGATTGCCCGAGCTGCGCCACGTCAATCATTTCCACGATGACGCCGACTACATCGCCAGCTTGGCCGAGTCGGTGCGAGAGCACTGGGCCCGGGAAGGTCGCCCTGACAAGCTCGTCATGAGCTTTCACGGCATGCCGCATCGCACCTTGCTGCTGGGCGACCCGTACCACTGCGAATGCCTGGTGACCGGGCGCTTGCTGGCCGAGGCATTGGGGCTCACGAAGGAGCAGTACGTCGTCACGTTCCAAAGCCGCTTCGGCAAGGCCAAATGGCTGCAGCCGTACACGGAGCCCACCTTGCGCGCCTTGGCCAAGGCCGGCACAAAGCGGGTCGATGTCATCTGCCCCGCATTTGTCGCCGATTGCATCGAAACGCTGGAGGAGATCGACATGGAGGCCCGAGAGGCCTTCCTCTCCAGTGGCGGGCAGGCCTTTCACTACATCCCGTGCCTGAACGACCGGCTGGACTGGATCCGCGCGCTCAGCCGCATCGTCGAGCAGCACCTGCAGGGCTGGCCGACCCAACTGGATCAGCAGCCCACCG
>NZ_DCXA01000191.1:3580-7203 GCF_002328915.1 Aquabacterium sp. UBA2148 | reverse complement strand
GTGCACGGCGTGTGGCAGCTGATCGATGTCGATGCCACGCGCGGCGATGTCTGTGGCGACCAGCACGCGCAGGTCACCCGTCTTGAAGTCGGCCAGTGCCCGGGTGCGGGCGCTCTGGCTCTTGTTGCCGTGGATCGCCATGGCCGTGATGCCCTGCTTGTCGAGGTACTCGACCAAACGGTTGGCGCCGTGCTTCATGCGCGTGAACACCAGCACCTGGTGCCAATCCTGGCTGAGGATCAGGTGGCTCAGGAGCTCCTTTTTGCGATCGCGGTCAACCGGGTGCACCTTCTGCGCGATGGTGTCGGCGGTGGCGTTGCGACGGGCCACTTCGATCACACGAGGCGAGTTGAGCAGGCGCTCGGCCAGGGCCTTGATTTCGTCGGAAAAAGTGGCCGAGAACAGCAGGCTTTGTTTTTTCGGCGGGAGGATATTCAGCACACGACGGATATCGTGGATGAAACCCATGTCCAGCATTCGATCTGCTTCATCAAGGACGAAAATCTCGACGTCATCGAGTTTCAGGTTTCCTTGCTGGTGGTGATCGAGCAAACGACCCGGTGTGGCAACCAGGATATCGACGCCTTGACGCAAGGCGTCAATCTGGGGATTCATGCCGACCCCACCAAACATGACCATCGATTTCAGAGACAGGTATTTGCCATAATTTCGGACACTTTCCTCGACCTGAGCTGCCAACTCACGCGTCGGGGTCAGGACCAGCGCTCGGATGGTGCGCTTGCGGGCACCCTCTGGCGCGGACGCAGACAGCTTTTGCAGCATGGGCAGCGTGAAGCCTGCCGTTTTGCCGGTTCCGGTTTGTGCGCCAGCCAACAAATCTCCGCCAGCGAGCACGGCCGGAATGGCTTGCGACTGGATGGGTGTGGGGTGGTCATAACCCGATTCTTGGATGGCACGCAAAATCGGTGCAGACAAACCCAGGTTTTCAAAAGACATACAGCGAGCCCGCTTGGTGCGACGCGGCGACTGCACTCACGTCGGCCGGGCTCGGTCTGCATGAGTCAACCGGCGTCCGCCAGTTAAATGGAATCATCGAACCTGACGGAAGTGTCCGGTCGATCCCTCGTCAAATTGTATGGGTGCCCCCACATCCGGGTGGGGATGATTTGACGAAATGAGGGGTGACTTTCTGAATATGAATGTTACCAGATGTGGCGAATGTTGTGGGCGCCACATCAAGCTTTTGACTTCCATTGCGACCCGGGGGCCAGGCGCGGCAGCCCCTAGAATCCGTGCATGACATCGACGGTTCTCGCGCGCAAGCACCGGCCAGGCAGCTTTGAGGCCATGGTCGGCCAGGGGCATGTGGTCCAGGCCCTCTCCAATGCGCTGACGCAGCAGCGACTGCATCACGCCTACCTTTTCACGGGCACCCGCGGTGTCGGCAAGACCACGGTTTCGCGCATCCTGGCGAAATCGCTCAATTGCATCGGCGCAGACGGCTTGGGGGGCATCACCGCTCACCCCTGCGGTCAGTGCCAACCTTGCCGCGACATCGACAGCGGTCGCTTTGTCGACTACGTCGAGCTGGATGCTGCTTCGAACCGTGGCGTCGAAGAGATTTCCCAGTTGCTGGAGCAAGCGGTCTACAAGCCGGTGGTCGGGCGCTTCAAGGTCTACATGATCGACGAAGTGCACATGCTGTCCACGCACGCCTTCAACGCCATGCTCAAGACGCTGGAGGAGCCGCCCGACTACCTGAAATTCGTGCTGGCCACGACCGACCCACAGAAAGTGCCGGTCACGGTGCTGTCGCGCTGCCTCCAGTTCAACCTTCGCTCGATGGCGGCGCAAACGGTGCAGAGTCACCTGGCAGAGGTGCTGGACAAGGAAGCCGTACCCCACGACGCCGCCTCATTGCGCCTGATCTCGCGTGCGGCCCGTGGCTCGATGCGTGACGCCATGTCCCTGACCGACCAGGCCATTGCCTTTGGCGGCGGTGGCCTGCAGGAAGACGTGGTGCGGCAGATGTTGGGCGCGGTCGATCGCAGCCATGTGCAACGCCTGATCGAGGCCGTTGCCGACGGCGATGGAGCGGCGCTGGTGGCCGCGGTGGACGCCTTGCGCGATCGTGGCCTGTCGGCTGCGGGCACGCTGGAGGAGATGGCGGCTGCTTTGCAGCGCATGGCGGTGGTGCAGGCGGTTCCGTCGCTGTCCAGCGACGCGGATGACCCCGATGCAGAAACCTGGGCCAGCCTGGCGCCAAGGTTGGCGCCTGACGAAACCCAGCTGTTCTACAGCCTTTGCCTGCAGGGGCGAGCCGAGCTGGCTTTGGCGCCTGACGAACACAGTGGGCTGCTCATGTTGATGCTGAGGCTGCTGGCCTTCAAGCCAGGCGGCGCTCACAACCGGGGGCCCGGCGACCCAAAAGCTGAGGGCTCGGCGGTCGCTCAGTCCGCCGAGCCGGTCTCTCGCGCCACCAGCACCGCTGCCCCGGCTGCGCCCTTGGTGCCTTCGCGCCAGCCTCAGTCCGAGGCTCATGCACGGCTCGCTCCGCGTCCAGCCCCGCCGACTCCGCAACCAGGCTCCCAGGCACCTGCCCGAGCCAGCGTTGCCCCTGGGGGCCTGGCCACATCGGCATTTCAGGTCGGCAGCGCGCCCACGCCTGCGCCTGCGGCGCCGCCTTGGGATGACGAGCCTCCGCTGGCCGAGCCTGACGCCGCACCAGCTTCAGACTGGTCGGACGATGGGGCGCCGCCTGAGTTGAGCACTGAGGCCTGGGTGGATGCGCCTGTAACGGGGTCTTCGGCGCATCCGCCGTCAACGACGCCTGAGGCCTTGGGTGCCGAGCAGACGTCCACCCCATCGCTGGGCGCGCAGTCTGCTGACCCCGATCCCTTGGCCGACACCTGGGCCGACGTGGTGGCCCAATTGCAAAGCCGGGGTTTGATCACGGCCCTGGTGCGTGAGCTGGCCGTTCAATCGCAATGCCTGGCGCACCGGGTCGAGGGCAATTCGGAGCACTGGAAGCTGCGTGTGGAGCGTGTCAGCCTGATGGGCGAGATGCACCAGGAGCGCCTGCATCAGGCTTTGGCTGCGCTGTCGGAGCGCGAGGTGCGCATCGAGCTGGAGCAGGGCGCCGCCTCCAACACACCAGCTCAGCGCGACCTGGCCGCCCGGGAGGCGCGTCAGCGTGCGGCCGAGGCCTTGATCGCAGCCGACCCCCTGGTTCGCCGCTTGATGACCGAGCACGCTGGCGCACGCATCCTGCCCGGCTCGGTGCGCCCTTTGTGAGCTCAGTGGCCTTGGCCTTGAGCGACAATCCCATCCGTTTTCTCTCTACCGATCGAAAGGACGAGCCATGCTCAAAGGACAACTCGCCGGGCTGATGAAGCAAGCCCAGCAGATGCAGGACAACCTCAAGAAGGCCCAGGATGAGCTGGCGCTGGTCGAGGTCGAAGGGCAGTCTGGCTCAGGCTTGGTCAAGGTCCTCATGACCTGCAAGAACGAGGTCAAGCGCGTCACGATCGACCCCAGCTTGCTGGCGGAAGACAAAGACATGCTGGAAGACCTGGTTGCCGCAGCGTTCAACGACGCAGCCCGTCGTGCCGAGGCAACCAGTTCTGAAAAAATGTCTCGCCTGACGGCTGGCATGCCGATGC
>NZ_DCXA01000191.1:0-3509 GCF_002328915.1 Aquabacterium sp. UBA2148 | reverse complement strand
CCTGACGGCTGGCATGCCGATGCCTCCCGGCATGAAGCTCCCGTTCTGAACGCACCCGCTCCCCGCATCCATCCATGGCCGATTCCGCTCTCGAGGCCCTGATCGAAGGCTTGCGCTGTCTGCCTGGTGTCGGACAGAAGTCGGCCCAGCGGATGGCCTACCACCTGCTTCAGCACGATCGCTCAGGCGCGGTGAAGTTGGCGCGAGCGCTGGACGTGGCGGTCTCCGAGATCGGGCATTGCACGCGTTGCCACACCTTCAGCCGCGAGCCGGTCTGCGAGGTTTGTCAGGACGAGACGCGAGACCGCTTGTCCCTGTGTGTGGTCGAGACGCCTGCCGACCAGGCCGCGATGGAGCGCACCGGCAGCTACAAAGGTCTTTACTTTGTGTTGATGGGGCGCCTGAGCCCGTTGGATGGCTTGGGTGTGCGAGACATCGGCGTGGGCGCCTTGCTTGAGCGCGCCAGCGACGGGGTGGTGCAGGAGGTGATCCTGGCCACGAACTTCACCGCCGAGGGCGAAGCAACGGCACACATCCTGGCCGACCAGCTGCGCAGCCGTGGCTTGAGGGTCACCCGCCTGGCCCGTGGCGTGCCGGTGGGCAGCGAGCTGGAGTACGTTGACCTGGGCACCATCGCCCACGCGTTCATGGACCGCCGCTGAGCCTGGTGGCTCAGCGCGCGCTTGCCATGCGAACCTTGCTGTTGGCGCGGCCGTTGGCCTTGCCTTTTGCAGAGCTGGCTCGCGAGCTGCTCGCCACCTTGACTTTGCGAGCGTTGGCTTGTTTGCTGGCTTGTTTGCCCGACGACCTGCTGGCGGAAGCGAGCTGACGCTTCGAAGCCGATGGCACGTACACCACAACGCTTTGACCTCGAGCGAACGTGGCCCGAGCCTGGGTGCGATTCCATTGCGCGACTTGCTCTGCCGAGACCTTGTAGCGACGAGCGATGCTGGCGACCGTGTCACGCTTGCCGGCCTTGACCACCATGCGCTTGAGCGGCGGCACATCCGGGGCCAGGGCCATCATCGCGTTGTCAGCCAGGCGCTCGGAGACGTCCTGCTCGCGATGCTCTGAGCGCGGCACCAGCAAGGTCGAGCCGGCTTTGACGAGCATCTTGGGCGGGATGTGGTTGACCTCGCGAAGCGATGCCTCGCTCATGCCCACCGACTTGGCGGCTTCGGCCGGTCGCATGGTGCGCGGCACTTGCCAAGCCGTCCAGGTGGCCAAAGGCCCTTTGTGTCGCGACAGGTTGTGAACGAACAGGTTGGCGTTGTCGTAGGGCAGCAGCAGCTGCGGCGTGCCGGCAGCCAGGATGACGGGCTTGTTCTGTGAAGGGTTCAGGGCCTTGAACTCGTCGGCAGAAAGGCCGGCCAACCTCGTGGCGAGTGCCACGTCCATGTCCCGCTGGATGGGCACGCTCACGAAGTAGGGGTGGTTCTCGATGGGCGGCAAGGCCAGGCCGAAACGCTCGGGCTGCATCACGATGTTGCGCACGGCGTGCAGCTTGGGCACGTAGTGGCGCGTCTCGGCCGGCATGTTCAGGCTGAGGTAGTCGGTCGGCAGGCCCTGGCGCTGGTTGCGCTGGATGGCTTTTTGCACATTGCCTTCGCCCCAGTTGTAGGCAGCCAGCGCGAGGTGCCAGTCGCCGAACATGCGGTGCAGGCGCTGCAGGTAGTCAAGCGCGGCGCGGGTCGAGGCCAGCACGTCGCGGCGGTCGTCGCGAAAGAGGTTCTGCTTGAGCTCGAAGTCCTTGCCGGTGGCGGGCATGAACTGCCACATGCCTGAAGCCCGAGCCGATGACATGGCCTGCGGGTTGAAAGCGCTTTCGATGAAGGGCAGCAGCGCCAACTCGGTGGGCATCTTGCGGCGGTTGATTTCCTCGACCACGTGGTAGAGGTAACGGCTGCCGCGCGAGGTCATGCGCTGCACGTACTCAGGCCGGCTCGTGTACCAGCGCTCGTGGTCGGTCACCAGCGACGTCTCCAGCGCGGGCAGGGCATAGCCACGACGGATGCGGCCCCAGAGGTCTTGGGTGGCGCTGGCATCGTTGAGGTTGACCGTGGCATCTGGCTCGAGCGGATCGGTGGGCTTGCCGATGGCCTCCAGGCTGTCCGGGCGCGCCTCGGAGCTGTCGCTGCGCAAGGCGCCTGGACCCAGGTCGACCCTCAGGCCCGAAGTGGGGTCTTGGCGGGTGCCGGCTGCAACACGCTGGTCACCCCAGTTCGACAGGGCCGATGCGGCCTGTCGTTGGCGACTCAGCTCTTCGGATTGACGCGTCGATGCGTCGTTGTACAGCGTTCCGCAAGCCGAGAGCAGCAAGGTGGCGATGGCGGCAAACGGCAGGGTGAGGGCTCTTGAGAGACTCATCGGGAAGGTCTTGGCAGACATCGTCAGAACTGGTTTTTCCATTGGCGCAGGGCGACGAAGACGGACCGCGGGTCGGCATCCTGGGCGCCGTGTGCGAGGGCACTGGCCACCACGTCGGATTGGGTGCAGCGCAGGAACGGGTTGATGAGCCGCTCTGTGCGCAAGGTGCTGGGCAGCGTGGGCAAAAGCTGGGCCCTGAGGGCTTCGCAGTGTGCCTGGTGCCGACCCATGTCGGGGTTGCGGGGTTCGACCGCCTGCGCAAATCGCAGGTTCGAGAGGGTGTATTCGTGGGTCGCGCAGATGCGCGTGTCGTCTGGCAGCGAGGCCAGCCGCATCAAGCTATCGTACAGCTGATCCAGGGTGCCATCGAAGACGCGGCCGCACCCGGCCGAAAAAAGCGTGTCACCGCAGAACAGATGGGGGTGATGAGGCGCTTGGCCTGTGCCCTGAGGCAGCAGGTAGGCGATGTGCTCTCGCGTGTGCCCCGGGGTGTCCAGCACGGAGAACTCGAGCCCGCCCCAATGCACGCGATCACCCTCTGCCACAACGTGTGTCAGGCCCTGGATGCGCTCATGTGCTGGGCCGTGGATGGGGATGCCGCTGTCACGCCACGCGGGCAGACCCCCGATGTGATCCGCGTGGTGGTGGGTCACTAGAATGGCGGTCAGCTCCAGGCCGAGTGCCTCCAAAGCCTGTTTCACGGGCGCGGCTTCGCCTGGATCCACCACGAGGGCTTGATGGCCGTCGTGAAGCATCCAGATGTAGTTGTCGGTGAAGGCGGGCAGGGCAATCAGTTTCATGACCAAAGTCGATCCGATTATAGATTTGCACCCCTGGCTGGCCTTGGCGCCAGGCCAGTCCCTGCTCGAATGGGAGCAGCAGCAGATGGATCGGCTGGTGGCCGACGTGTTCGGCTTTCACGCGCTGCAGCTGGGTCTGCCCGAGCTCGATGCCTTGCGCGCCAACCGCATGCAGCATCGGTGGCTGGCGGTGGACGCGGCCTATCAGCGCTGGTCGCCCCCTGCTGACCTGGCTCCCCTGGTGCACGAGCCGGTGCAGGCCGAGACGGGTTTGCTCACCGGCGCCCCGCTGAGCCTGCGGTGCGATTTCGAGGCTTTGCCTTTTCCTTCGTCGAGCCTGGA
>NZ_DCXA01000274.1:0-18209 GCF_002328915.1 Aquabacterium sp. UBA2148 | reverse complement strand
GCCCGGCAGAGGGGGCGTTGGTCATGTTGGCGTTCGCTTTGCCAAGCGCAGCAGGTGTGTGGGCGGCGCCTGCGCTGATGCGGTGGCTGAGGGGGCGTTCGGCGCAGGCGGCTTCCCCCACGCCAGGCGCGCCCGTGCCCGTGGTCTGGATGCGATCGGTGTCCCGCGCTGATCCAACTGCTCAGCGGCACACCCCCGTTGCCGTGCCTGTTGCACCTGAGGTGGGCGCGGCGCCCCTGTGGCTTGATCAGCAATTGGCCGTGAGGGTCGCGGGTTTGGGCTTGGCGGCGATGGCCGCCTGGGGCCTGTGGCATCAGCTTTGGGCTCAGTGGCAGGCATGGTGCGCCTGATGTGTCGCGGCTTTGCGCCGAATCGCGCTGAAATCCGGACCATCCATGGGAAACGAGCGCTGCGCCTGCGCCCCTGATTCAGGTGGTGGCATAGAATTGGTTCACGTTGCCGACATCCATGGCAATGTTTTTCACGGAAACGCCAAACGCGGAGACCACAGTCATGTATCAGCACATCAAGGTGCCCGAAGGTGGGCAGAAGATCACGGTCAACCCGGACTTCTCGCTCAACGTCCCGAACAACCCCATCATTCCCTACATCGAAGGGGATGGCACCGGTTTCGACATCACGCCCGTGATGATCAAGGTGGTCGATGCGGCCGTGGCCAAATCGTATGGCGGCCAGCGCAAGATCCACTGGATGGAGATCTACGCCGGTGAGAAGTCGACCCGCGTGTACGGCCCCGATGTCTGGCTGCCCGAAGAGACGCTGAAGGTCCTCAAGGACTACGTCGTGTCCATCAAGGGCCCGCTGACCACTCCCGTTGGCGGTGGCATCCGCTCGCTGAACGTGGCCCTGCGTCAGGAACTCGACCTCTACGTCTGCCTGCGCCCCGTGACCTATTTCAAGGGCGTGCCTTCGCCCGTGAAGGAGCCCGAAAAGATCGACATGGTGATCTTCCGCGAGAACTCGGAAGACATCTACGCCGGCATCGAATTCGAAGCCCAGAGCGACAAGGCCAAGAAGCTGATCACCTTCCTGCAGACCGAGTTCGGCGTCAAGAAGATCCGCTTTCCCGAAACCTCCGGCATCGGCATCAAGCCCGTGTCCAAGGAGGGCACCGAGCGCCTGGTGCGCAAGGCCCTGCAGTACGCCATCGACAACGACAAGCCCAGCGTGACCATCGTCCACAAGGGCAACATCATGAAGTACACCGAAGGTGGCTTCCGTGACTGGTCGTACGCCTTGGCCCAGAAGGAATTCGGCGCCGAGCTGATCGACGGCGGCCCATGGTGCAAGTTCAAGAACCCGAAGACGGGCAAGGACATCATCGTCAAGGACGCCATCGCCGACGCCTTCCTGCAGCAGATCCTGTTGCGCCCGGCCGAGTACAGCGTGATCGCCACGCTGAACCTCAACGGCGACTACATCTCCGACGCGCTGGCCGCCCAGGTCGGTGGCATCGGCATCGCCCCCGGTGCCAACCTGTCGGACAGCGTGGCCATGTTCGAAGCCACCCACGGCACTGCACCGAAGTACGCTGGCAAGGACTACGTGAACCCCGGTTCCGAAATCCTGTCGGCCGAAATGATGCTGCGCCACATGGGCTGGACCGAAGCGGCTGACTTGGTCATCACAGCGATGAACAAGGCCATCCAGAGCAAGAAGGTCACCTATGACTTCGCTCGCCTGATGGACGGCGCCACCCAGGTGTCGTGCTCGGGCTTTGGTCAGGTGATGATCGACCAGATGTGATCAGTAAGCGGCGGCCGATGATCGGCCGCGCCCATGAAAACGGCCCGCCATCAGGCGGGCCGTTTTCATTCACTGGCAGCTTCCTTTTTCAAGGAGGCCGAACCCGGGACTGTGGGCGTTAGGCGATCCTGCGACGCCCGAAGGTCTCCAAGGCAGTCCAGTGTTCAGTGGGGCAGGCTGTGCCCGGCTGAAGACTGTTCCAGAAAATGCAGGTCGCCGATGGCGTCAGCGACCAGCTCACCGCTTTGCGGCAAGGGCTGGATGTTCTGCGCGAGCATGCCTTTGGGGCCCGCGACCAGCTCATAGCTGACCTTGGAGCCTTGTTTCAAGGTGCGAAATCCGTCCATCTGGATGGCGGAAAAATGAGCGAAAACGTCACCGCCGCCCTGATCGGGTTCGATGAATCCGAAACCTTTTGCGTCGTTGAACCATTTGACAGTGCCGGTGGCCATGCTGTCCCTCCAAGTTAGTTTGTGACGATTTTCACGTTGTGCGCTCGGCGCTGTCAAGCGCAGAAATGCCCGGTATTGAATCGAGTCGCCCATATTTGACCGACTTGAGGCGAGGTCTGGCGCGGGCTCCGGTGAGCTTGTGACAGACTGTCGCGATCTGTCATAGGAGGGGGTTCCCGGTCAGGCGGCGGTTTGTGTCGATTGAAACAATTGCAAGCGCGCCTGGATGGGTGTGGTGCTCGCGAGAAAAGTGCAGTCTCAGCCGTGAATTTCCTGACCTTGAACCGGGGTAGGAGACCCCAAGATGACATGGCATGAGCAAGACGCCTCCTCTAGAATGGATTCATGACATTGAGGTTGAATCCACAACTGGCCACCGGGCCGCAAGGACCTGCCGAAGACGGGCAGGTGTCGGTTGTCGCCGAGAAACAGGCGTTGGCCCTCGAGCCTCCGCGCCTGTACCAGGTCGTCATGCTCAACGACGATTTCACGCCCATGGAGTTCGTGGTGTTCGTGCTTCAGGAGCACTTTCACCATGACATCGACGCGGCCACGCAAATCATGCTGAAAATCCACCACGAAGGCCGTGGTGTGTGCGGCGTCTTCACGAAGGACGTCGCGGCCACGAAGGTCGAACTTGTTCTTGCCGCCGCCCGCCAGGCCGGGCATCCCCTGCAGTGCATCCTGGAGACCGCATGATTGCGCAAGAGTTGGAAGTGAGTCTGCACATGGCCTTCGTCGAGGCCCGACAGCAACGCCACGAGTTCATCACCGTGGAACACCTGCTGTTGGCGCTGATCGACAACCCCTCTGCTTCCGAGGTGTTGAAGGCCTGCGCCGCGAACCTGGATGAGCTCCGCAAGAACCTCGACCAGTTCGTTCGCGACAACACGCCCACGGTTGGTGGCACCGACGAGGTCGATACCCAGCCGACGCTGGGCTTTCAGCGCGTCATCCAGCGCGCGATCATGCACGTGCAGTCTTCCGGCAGCGGCAAGAAGGAAGTCACCGGTGCGAACGTGCTGGTGGCGATCTTCGGCGAAAAGGATTCGCACGCCGTGTACTACCTGCACCAGCAGGGCGTCACGCGCCTGGACGTGGTGAACTTCATTGCCCACGGCATTCGCAAGGCCGACCCGCCGGAGGCCGCCAAACAGGCATCCGAGCAAAGCCCTGCCGAGGCCGAAAAGGAAGAGGCCGAAGGCAAGGCCTCGCCCCTGGAGCAGTACACCCAGAACCTCAACCAGATGGCCCGCGACGGCAAGATCGATCCGCTGATCGGTCGTGACACCGAGGTCGAGCGCGTGATCCAGGTGCTGTGCCGCCGCCGCAAGAACAACCCGCTGCTGGTGGGCGAAGCGGGCGTGGGCAAGACCGCCATCGCCGAGGGTCTGGCCTGGCGCATCACGCAAAACGATGTGCCCGACGTGCTGGCCGACGCCGAGGTCTATGCCCTGGACATGGGTGCACTGCTGGCAGGCACCAAGTACCGCGGTGACTTCGAGCAGCGCCTCAAGGCCGTCATCAAGCAGCTCAAGGAGCAGCCGGGGGCCGTGCTCTTCATTGACGAAATCCACACCTTGATCGGCGCTGGTGCGGCTTCGGGCGGTACGCTGGATGCTTCCAATTTGCTCAAGCCCGCGCTGAGCTCTGGCCAGCTCAAGTGCATCGGCGCGACCACGGTCACCGAGTACCGCGGCATCTTCGAGAAGGATGCGGCCCTGTCGCGGCGCTTCCAGAAGGTTGAAGTGGCGGAGCCTTCGGTCGAGCAGACCATTGAAATCCTCAAGGGTCTGAAGTCGCGTTTTGAAGAGCACCACAGCGTGAAGTACGCGCTGGGGGCGTTGCAGGCTGCAGCCGAGCTGTCGGCCAAGTTCATCAACGACCGCCACCTGCCTGACAAAGCCATCGACGTGATCGATGAAGCCGGTGCCGCGCAGCGCATCCTGCCCAAGAGCAAGCAGAAGAAGACCATCACGCGGGCCGAGGTCGAAGAGATCGTGGCCAAGATCGCGCGGGTGCCTTCGACCAGCGTGTCCAACGACGACCGCAGCAAGCTCAAGACGCTGGACCGCGACCTCAAGAGCGTGGTGTTCGGCCAGGACAACGCCATCGACGCCCTGTCGGCCGCCATCAAGATGGCGCGCTCGGGCCTGGGCAAGCCGGACAAGCCGATCGGCTCCTTCCTGTTCAGCGGCCCCACGGGCGTCGGCAAGACCGAGGTGGCCAAGCAACTGGCCTACATCCTGGGCATCGAGCTGATTCGCTTCGACATGTCGGAGTACATGGAGCGCCACGCGGTCAGCCGCCTGATCGGTGCGCCCCCGGGCTACGTCGGCTTCGATCAAGGTGGCCTGCTGACCGAGGCCGTGAGCAAGAAGCCGCATTGCGTGCTGCTGCTCGACGAAATCGAGAAGGCCCACCCGGACGTCTTCAACATCCTGCTGCAGGTCATGGACCACGGCACGCTGACGGACAACAATGGTCGCAAGGCTGACTTCCGCAACGTGTTGATCATCATGACGACCAACGCGGGCGCCGAGACGCTGCAGAAGTCGACCATCGGCTTCACGAACCCGCGCGAGCTGGGCGACGAGATGGCCGACATCAAGCGCATGTTCACGCCCGAGTTCCGCAACCGGCTCGACGCCATCGTGGGCTTCAAGCCGCTGGACGAGGAAGTCATCCTGCGCGTGGTGGACAAGTTCCTGCTGCAGCTCGAAAGCCAGCTGGCCGAGAAGAAGGTCGAGGTCACCTTCACCGATGCGCTGCGCCGTCACCTGGCCAAGCGTGGCTTCGATCCGCTCATGGGCGCACGCCCGATGCAGCGCCTGATCCAGGACACGATCCGCAAGGCGCTGGCCGACGAACTGCTGTTCGGCGGCCTGGTCGATGGTGGACGCCTGACGGTGGACATCGTGGACAACGACAAGGGCGAGCCAGAGGTGAAGCTGGACATTCAGCCGAACAAGAAGAGCGATCGCACCAAGCCGGAGGCCGCCACGGCGGAGTGAGGCAGTTCGCGCGGTGCCTGCCGATCAGGTCGCCGTTGAACACGAAGAAGGGGCCTGCGCTTGCAGGCCCTTTGTTTTTGCTGACCGCAGTGGGCAGCGGTGTGATCGGTGTGGCTCAGGTCAGGGCGATGCGTTGCAGTCCGCCTTGGGTCCAGCGCAGCACTTCGGCGCGTGGGTGCCCGTGATCCAGGTCCCAGTCGGAGAGCACGTGGCGCGTGTGGCCGCCGAAGGGTTGACTGCCCGGGCGGTGCGTGTGGCCGTGGATGAGCATGTCGCAGCCTGATGCGTTCAGCCAGGCGGCTGCAGCGGTTTCGTCCACGTCGGCGTACATGGCTTGCTGATCACCCTGCTGGTGGGCCTGGCTCGCTGCGCGCATCTGTCGAGCCTGTTCCAGCCGCGCGGCGAGTGGGTGTGCCAGGAAGGCCTGCTGCCAGGCAGCTTGGCGCACCTGTGCACGGAAGGCAAGGTACTTGGTGTCGGCCAAGCAGAGCTCGTCCCCGTGGATCAGCAAGGCGCGGTGGCCAAAGGCGTGCAGTTCGGTGGGGTCGGGCAGGGCGTGGGCGCCGCAGTCGCGCGTGAAGGCGTCGCCCAGCAGGAAGTCGCGATTGCCAACCATGATGCCCAGCCAGCACCGGCTGGCGAACTCGCGCAACATCGCGAAGCAGCCGGCCTCGTAGGGCTCGCTGCGCATGTCGTCGCCCACCCAGGCTTCGAACAGGTCGCCCAGGATGAACAGGGCGTCTGCGGGGGTCTCGGACAGGAAGCGCTCGAGGGCCGCCATGGTGTTCGGCAGGCCATCGTGCAGGTGGATGTCGGAGATGAAATCAATGCACCGCCACGAGGGCGGTGCATGCAGGGGGTGAGCGCCGGGGAAGGCAGGCTTCCCCATGGCTTCAGGCCTCGGTGGCCTGGGTGATGACGACGTCTTCCAGCGGCACGTCGTCATGGAAGCCCTTGCGGCCGGTCTTGACCTTCTCGATGGCGTCGATCACCTCGGTGCCGGCGACGACCTTGCCGAAAACGGCATAGCCCCAACCCTGCGGCGACTCGGACTTGAAGTTCAGGAAGTCGTTGTTGGTGGCATTGATGAAGAACTGCGCCGATGCCGAGTGGGGCGCGCTGGTGCGGGCCATGGCGATGGTGTACTTGTCGTTCTTCAGGCCGTTGTTGGCTTCATTCTGGATCTCGCCCTGGGTGGGCTTTTGCTTCAGACCAGGCTCGAAGCCGCCACCCTGGACCATGAAGCCCTTGATGACGCGGTGAAACACGGTGCCGTTGTAGTGGCCGGCATTGACGTAGTTCAGGAAGTTGGCGACGGTGATGGGCGCCTTGGCTTCATCGAGTTCCAGGCGGATGACGCCGGCGGTGGTCTGCAGTTCAACGGTCTTGGTCATGGTGATCACTTCTCGATGGTGGCTTTGGTGATGACGACGGCTTGCACAGGCACGTCGCCATGGGGAGGTTTGGTGGTGGTGGGCACCTTGCGGATTTTGTCGACCACGTCCATGCCCTCGACGACCTTGCCGAACACGGCGTAGCCGTTGCCGTCCGGCGAGCGGGCGGCGTCCAGGAAGGCATTGTCCTTCACGTTGATGAAGAACTGGGCGGTGGCCGAGTCGGGCACGCTGGTGCGGGCCATGGCGACGGTGCCGCGGGTGTTGCTCAGGCCATTGCGGCTCTCCAGCGGGATGGGCGCGCGCGTGGTTTTTTCCTTCATGTCGGGCGTCATGCCGCCGCCCTGGATCATGAAGCCGTCGATCACGCGGTGAAAGACGGTGCCGTTGTAGTGGCCAGCCTTGACGTACTCGACGAAGTTGGCGACCGTCTTGGGCGCCTTGGCAGCCTCGAGCTGCAAAACGATGTCGCCTTGATTGGTGCTCAGGCGAACGTTCTGGGCTTGTGCGCCCAGGGCCAGCAGGGCGGTGGCAGATGCCACCAGCAGTGTGCGAATCGTCATCCAATCACTCCTTCGTAGAAGATTTTCCAGAGGCCGCCTTCCTTGCCCCAGTATTGACGCTTGATGGCGCCGGTTCGTTGACCTTCGGCCACTTCTCCGAAGGTGACCACGAGCACATCGCTCTGGTCGCGCCAGCCCAGGATGGAGACATCCTTGAGTTGCAACTCGCGACCACGGGTCTGTTGCACGTCGCGCTCGATCATCTGGCGCCATTGGCTCAGGTCTTTGCCGCCATTCGAGAACTGGGTCGAGTAAAACGCCATGAGACGGTTGATGTCTCCACTGGCGCGCGCAGTGCGCCACCCCTCGAGCAAATTGCCGAGGCTGCGGCGTTCGGGCTCTTTGACCGCAGGGCTGACCCATTGCAGGCTGCGTGCGATGACCACCGGGGTGTTGCGTGGCTGGACCCGATCGATGATGGATTGCAGCTCAGGGTTGGCCAGCACCACGCATCCGTCGGTGCTTTGCGGGCTGCGCGCGTAGTTCTCGGTGGGCACACCATGCAGCCAGATGCCGCTGCCGGTGCGGCCCAGTCGTCGGTCGTACTCGTTGGGGTAGTTCAGGGTGAGGGCCCCCACACCATAGAAGTCGGTCAGCTGGCGGCCTTCGAGTCGGCTGGTGATGAAGTAAACCCCCAGCGGCGTGCGCTGATCACCTTCGATGCGTTTGTCCGAGCCGAGTTTGCCAATGGAGGCGTAGTGGTCGGCCACCAGCTGAAGGCCCTTGGGGCCGTTTTCGAACAGGTACAGCCGCGAGCGGCTGGCATCCACCGCGATGGCGTGCCGGGTGGTCGGGGGCAGGGTGATGAACTGCGTGGGCAAGGTGCCGGGGGGCGGGCGCTCGCGCAGAGCGGCCAAGCGCTTTTCTGCCTCCTGGCGAAGTTGATCGAGGCGCTGGGGGGCCTTGGCCGCGATGTCGCCCGGAGCCAAGCCCATGCTGGGCAGCGCCCGTGTCTGGGCGAGCAGGAGGTCGCCATAGACCAGTTGGGCCAGCTGGAAGTTGGGCACGTCTCGAACGAGGGCTTCGGCCTGCTCCAGGGCTTGCCTGCCCTGACCGCTGCCAATCAGGCGGTAGATGTCGAGCAGGCGGGCCTCGGCTGCCAGCCCTGCCGATGAACTCAGCGCGCCTGATTCTGGTGGCAGGGAGGCGCGGCTGAACTGTGCGCGGTTCGACGCGTTGGCCAATGGCAGGGCCATGGCGCCAGCGGCGACGCCGCCCACCAGCGCGCTCTGACGGTTGCGCTCGGCGCGTCGATTCGGCGTGCTGGCATCGGCCTGGCGAGACTTGGCGGACTTGCGGTCCTTGAGCTGTCTCGCGTCGGCCTTGCGTGAATCGAGCTTGCGCTGCGCTGCGCGCTCGCTCGCCTGGTTCTTCTTCAACCGGCTCGAGGCCGCGGCGCGCCCCTTGTCTGACTGGGCCTGAGCCGCGGGCGCATGCAGGCCCAGCAGGCCGATCGACACAAGCAGGGCGGTCAGCCAGGAAAGGAAAAGGCCGCCCCTGCAGAGGGGCGGTGCGCCAGGATCACGGGGCATGTCAGGAACCGGTGCTTTCCTTCACGATCACCCAGTTGCCACCATTGCGAACCAGGTCCAGCCGCTTGCCGCTGCTGACGCTGAGGTTGTCGGCCTTGTACTCCTGGCGGAACTGAGCGGTCGCCTTGTTGCCGTTGACGGAGACCTTCAAGCCGGAGACCTTGACGGAGATGCTGCGCTTGCCGGTGATGCGTTCGCGACGTTCTTGCTCCCAAGCCTTGCGAGACTTGCCGCCATCGAAGTCTTTTGCGTAGGCGGCAAAGTAGTCGCCCATGTCCTTGCGGCTCCAGGCTTCAGCCCAGGCTCGCACGGCGGAGGCGACATCGCGCTCAGCTGCGGAATCTTCGGATTCTTGCTTGGACGGGGCGGGAGCTGGCGCAGGTGCCGGCACAGGTGCGGGGGCCGGCGCCGGTGCGGGCTTGGCAGCTTGAGCGGGCGCTGGTGCCGGAGCCGGCGTCGGGGCAGGTGCCGGAGCCGGAGCCGGAGCCGGTTTGGCCGCCGGTGCAGGTGCCGGCGCGGGTGTCGGTGTGGCGGCTGCCACGGCGATCTGGTTGCGCTCCTTGGGGAACAGGTCGCGGATCATGGCCAGCTTGGGTGCAACGGCCGACCGAGTGTCGATTTGCAGCGCCTTGGAATAGGCCTGGCTGGCCAGCTTGGCGTAGACGTCGCCCAGGTTCTCGTACGCGGTGGCGTAGCTGGGGTTGGTGCGGATCGCCATCTCCAAGGCGTTGCGGGCCTTGTCGTACTGACCTTGCTGCGCGTACAGCACCGCCAGGTTGTTGAAGGGCTCGGGCAGCTCCGGGTAGTCCTCGGTGAGCTTCGTGAAGGCGGTGATGGCTTCGGGCGCACGACCTGCCTGGGACAGGCTGATGCCTCGCAGGAAGCGCATCATCGGGTCGCGCGGTTTGGCGGTCAGGAACTGATCGGCCTTTTGCAGGGCTTCGGCGTTCTTGCCGGCGGCCAGCAGCTTCTGCACGTCGGAGACGTCGTCGGCCTGCGCACCCATCACCGTCAAAGACAGCGCGGCGGCGGCGATGCAGCGAGCCGCGATGGCGGTCAGGCGGGTTCCGATGTGAAGCACTTCAGTCTGCATGGATGGTGGTGTCAGAAGAGGTTGTTCGGGCTGGACAGGAACACATGGGACCGCTGGCTCGGGCCATCCACCGTCGCGGCGTGGTCGCTCCCGTGGGCTCCAGCCGTGAAGGATAACAGCCACCGTCACATGAAAAGCGGCGGTCTGACCCGCAGTTCGGGCCTTGTTGTGGCCCGGCCGCTATACTCGGTAAATTGTATCTGAGCGTCGCCTCGGGCCACACCGCGCTCTGCCGGTGGCCGGTGTGCCGCGCAGGCCGTGCCTGCAAGCCTGGCGCCTCCACCTGACCCGCCTCTGGCGTCCCTGCCACGGGGCCGGTCCTGATCCATTCATTCCCCATGAGCCTGCGTCTTTTCAACAGCCTGTCGCGACAGGTCGAAGCTTTTGTCCCCATGACGCCGGGGCAGGTCCGCATGTATGTGTGCGGGATGACCATCTACGACCTTTGTCACGTTGGCCACGCTCGCATGATGATGGCGTTCGACGTGGTGCAGCGCTGGCTCAAGGCCAGTGGCTACGAGGTCACCTACGTGCGCAACATCACCGACATCGATGACAAGATCATCCGTCGTGCGGTCGAGCGTGGCATCACCATCCGACAGCTCACGGACGAAATGACGAAGGCGATGCACGAAGACATCGCTGCGCTGGGCATCGAGCCACCCACGCACGAGCCGCGTGCCACCGAATACGTCGGGCAGATGCTCGACCTGATCGGCAAGCTCGAAGCCAACGGTCTGGCTTACCGTGCTTCGAACGGCGACGTGAACTACGCGGTGCGCAAGTTCCCCGGTTACGGCAAGCTCTCGGGCAAGAGCCTGGACCAGCTGCGTGCGGGCGAGCGCGTGGCCGTGGACGATGGCAAGCAAGACCCTCTGGACTTCGTGCTGTGGAAGTCGGCCAAGCCGGAAGAGCCGGCCGATGCGAAGTACGAGTCGGGCTATGGTCCCGGGCGGCCGGGCTGGCACATCGAGTGCTCGGCCATGAGCTGCAGCCTGCTCGGTGAGCAGTTCGACATCCACGGCGGTGGCCTGGACTTGCAGTTCCCTCACCACGAAAACGAGATCGCGCAGAGCGAAGGCGCCTCAGGCAAGCGCTTTGTCAACTACTGGCTGCACAACGGCTTCGTCAACGTTGACAACGTCAAGATGTCGAAGTCGCTTGGCAATTTCTTCACCATCCGCGACGTGCTCAAGCACTTTGACGGTGAAGCCCTGCGCTTTTTCATGCTGCGCACGCAGTACCGCAGCCCATTCAACTTCAGCGACGCGGGCATCGATGACGCTCGCAACGGCTTGCGGCGCCTGTACACGGCTCTCGAAGGCCTGGACGCGGGTCAGGTGGGGCTGGGCGACATCGACTGGGCACACCCGCAGGCGGCGCGCTTCAAGGCGGCCATGGACGAGGACCTGAACACGCCGATGGCCTTGTCGGTGCTCTTTGATCTGGCTGCCGAGCTCAATCGCTCGCGTTCGCTCGACGTTGCGCGTCTGCTCAAGGCCTTGGCGTCGGTGCTGGGCGTGCTGCAGCAGGTACCTCAGGCGTACCTGCAAGCGGGCTCCAGCGCCGGTGCCCCGGACGCAGCGGCCATCGAGGCCTTGATCCAGGCTCGAGCCGACGCCAAAAAGGCGCGCAATTTTGCCGAGGCCGATCGCATCCGCGACGAGCTGGCCGCCCAGGGCATCGTGCTCAAGGATGGCCCGCAGGGCACGACCTGGGTGAGCGCCTGATGCCCGGCGCCTCCAAAGTCAGCCCTCGCAGCGGGGGGGCAAGTCCTTCTTCGGTGCCTGAACTGGTGACGCCTGCCTACTGGCAAGAAGCCTGCAAACACCTGAGCAAGCGCGACCGTGTCATGCGCAAGCTGATCGCTGACCATGGCTCGGCCGGGCTGCAGAGCCGAGGCGATGCGTTCACGACCCTGGCTCGTTCCATCGTCGGCCAGCAGATTTCGGTCAAGGCTGCGCAGTCGGTCTGGGAGCGCCTGGTGGTGGTGCTGGGCGGCAGCGCCGAGGCCCACCGCGAGCCGCTGTCGCCATTGAACATGTTGAGCAAGACCACCGACGAGCTGCGTCAGGCTGGACTGTCGGCCCGCAAGGTCGAATACATGCTCGACCTGGCTCGGCATTTCGCCGAAGGCCGGGTGCATGTGGCACAGTGGCAGGAAATGGAAGATGAGCTGATCATCGAGGAGCTCATCGACATCCGTGGCATCGGCCGCTGGACGGCCGAGATGTTCCTGATTTTCCACCTGATGCGACCGAATGTGCTGCCCCTGGACGACCTGGGGCTCATCAAGGGCATCAGCCAGAGTTATTTCAGTGGCGAGCCGGTTTCGCGCGCAGAAGCGCGGGACGTGGCCGAAGCCTGGTCGCCTTACCGCACGGTGGGCACCTGGTATCTGTGGCGCAGCCTTGACCCGCTGCCCGTGGCGTACTGACGGGTGATCCTCGTCTTTGCGCCCTATAGAAGGACCTCACCATGAGCAAGCGACACTTCCTGGAGTTCGAACAACCGATCTCCGAGCTGGAATCCAAGATCGACGAACTGCGTTACGTGCAGAGCGAGTCTGCTGTCGACATTTCCGAAGAAATCGACCGACTGAGCAAGAAGAGCACGCAGCTCACCAAGGACATCTACGCCAACCTGACGCCGTGGCAGGTCACGCAGATCGCTCGGCACCCGCAGCGCCCGTACACGCTGGACTATGTCAACGAGCTGTTCACCGACTTCCAGGAGATGCACGGTGATCGCCATTTCGCCGACGACCTGTCCATCGTGGGTGGCTTGGCGCGATTCAATGGCCAGCCCTGCATGGTCATGGGGCATCAAAAGGGCCGTGACACCAAGGAGCGCGCTGCGCGCAACTTCGGTATGTCGCGCCCCGAGGGCTACCGCAAGGCCCTGCGCCTGATGGAAACCGCCCAGAAGTTCAACCTGCCGGTGTTCACCTTTGTCGACACCCCGGGTGCGTACCCGGGCATTGGTGCCGAAGAGCGCAACCAATCGGAAGCGATTGGCCGCAACATCTTCGAGATGGCGCGCCTGGAGGTGCCCATCATCACCACCATCATCGGTGAAGGCGGCTCTGGCGGTGCGCTGGCCATCAGCGTGGCCGACCAAGTGTTGATGATGCAGTACTCGGTGTACTCGGTGATCTCGCCCGAGGGCTGCGCTTCCATCCTCTGGAAGACCGCCGACAAGGCCTCCGATGCCGCTGAAGCGCTCGGCATCACGGCGCACCGCCTCAAGGCGCTGGGCCTGATCGACAAGATCATCTCCGAGCCCGTGGGTGGCGCCCACCGCGATCACAAGCAGGCCTGTGCCAACCTCAAGCGTGCGCTCAACGACGCCTACCGCCAGGTTGCCGACCTGAAGGTCAAGGACCTGCTGCAGGCCCGCTACGAGCGCCTGCAGGCCATGGGCCGCTTCAACGACACCACCGAGCACTGATCGCTCGGGCCGAGCCAGCGAACCAAGGCCTGCCGATGCCAGCCCTGGCGGTGGCCTACAGCTGCGGGCGCGACTCGACGGCTTTGCTGCACGTCACGGCGCGCGCCGCCGCGCAGGTGCCGGGCATGCACGTCTTTGCCCTGCACGTGCACCACGGGCTCAGCCCTCATGCAGACGCCTGGCTGGCGCACGCCGAAGCGACCTGCCGCCAATGGGCCGATCACGGCCTGCCGGTGAGCCTGCTGAGTCGCCGTGTGTCGATCTCCCTTGATGCGGGCCTCAGCGTGGAGGCCGAGGCGCGCAGGCTGCGGCATGAGGCCCTGGCCGACATGGCCCGCGAGGCGGGTGTGGACCTGTTGCTGCTGGCCCAGCACCGGCGCGACCAGGCCGAAACCTTCTTGCTGCAGGCCCTGCGTGGCGGCGGCGTGGCCGGCCTGGCCTCGATGCCCAAAGATGACTGGCGCGATGGCGTGCGCTGGGTTCGGCCTTGGTTGGACCTGCCGCGAGAGGCCGTCGAGGCCTATGCCCTGCAGCACGACCTTCGCTTCGTCGATGACGAAAGCAACGGCGATCGACGCTTTGCCCGCAACCGGTTGCGGCTTGACGTCTGGCCGGCCTTGCTGGCGGCCTTTCCGGATGCTGAGGTGACCCTGACTCAATCTGCCGCGCGCGTGGCCGATGCCTTGCCTGCCTTGCGCGCCTGGCAGGCCGATGCCTTGCAGCGCTGGGGCGGTGAGGCCGAATCGGGTGCCCTGAACGCGGTGGCTTGGTCTGCCATGCCGGATGCCGAGAGGCGGCAGGTGCTGCTGGCTTGGTTGGGGCAGCATGGCGTGGGCGGCGCCAGTTGGATCGATCGGTTGAGCCACGAGGTGCCCAGGGCGTTGGCGGGGCAGGGCAGCGCCCGATGGCCCGAATTGGGCGTTTCGCTCTACCGGGGCGTGCTGCGCTGTGTGCCCGATGGTGGTGAGGCTGGGGGGGCTCCTGGCGAAACGGATGGGTTCGCGCCCAGGCCTGCGGTGGTGCTGAGCATCGATCGCCCTGGGGACTGGCCGGTGCCTGGCTGGCGAGGTTGCCTGCGGGTCGAAGAGGTCTCTCATGGCGGCGTGGCGCCACAGCGCCTTCAAAGTGGACTGCAGGCCCGTGCGCGCTCGGGCGGCGAAGGCTTTCAGATGGGGGCAGGACGCCCGGTGCGTGACCTCAAGCGCCAGTTTCAATCCGCCGGGGTGCCAGCCTGGGCCCGCTCGGCGCCGCTGTTTTTTTCGGGCGAGTCTCTGGTTTTTGTGCCCGGGCTGGGTGTGGATGGGCGCTTCCAGGCGCCTCGAGGGGTGCTGCAATGGGGCTTGCGCTGGCTGCCTGACGCGTGAAATGCCCGCGAGGGCGCCTGTCTCGCGTTAAAATCGCGGGTTCGACCGTGCGTCGGGATTTCAAAGCGGGCTTTTTGCAGGATGTGCGCCAGCATGTCGGCATGACAGCCCCACGCGCACGGTGGCATCACCAACCTCTGACATGGCACTGATCGTTCACAAATACGGCGGCACGTCGATGGGCTCGACCGAGCGCATCCGCAACGTGGCCAAGCGCGTGGCCAAGTGGGTGCGGGCGGGTCACCAAATCGTGGTCGTGCCCTCGGCCATGAGCGGCGAGACCAACCGACTGCTGGGCCTGGCCAAAGAACTCTCCGACCGCGCCAACCCGCGCGAGCTCGACATGATCGCCTCGACTGGCGAGCAGGTCTCCGTGGGCCTGCTGTCGATCGCGCTGCAGGCCGAAGGCATGGACGCCGTCAGCTACGCAGGCTGGCAGGTGCCCGTGAAGACCAACTCGGCCTTCACCAAGGCCCGCATCGAGAGCATCGACGACGCCCGCGTGCGCGCCGACCTCAATGCCGGCAAGGTGGTGATCGTCACGGGCTTTCAGGGTGTTGACCCGAACGGCCACATCACCACCCTGGGCCGTGGCGGCTCCGACACCTCGGCCGTGGCCATCGCCGCGGCGCTCAAGGCCGACGAATGCCTGATCTACACCGACGTGGACGGCATTTACACCACCGACCCGCGCGTGGTGCCTGAGGCGCGCCGCATGAAGTCCATCAGCTTCGAAGAGATGCTGGAGATGGCTTCGCTGGGCTCGAAGGTGCTGCAGATCCGCTCGGTTGAATTCGCCGGCAAGTACCGCGTGCCGACCCGCGTGCTCTCCAGCTTCACCCCCTGGGACATCGACCTGGAAGAAGAAGCCAAGTCGGGCACGCTCATCAGTTTTGAGGAAGACGAGAACATGGAACAAGCCGTTGTTTCCGGCATCGCGTTCAGCCGCGACGAAGCCAAGATCACCGTGGTCGGCGTGCCCGACACCCCCGGCATCGCCTACCAGATCGTGGGCAAGGTCGCCGAGGCCAACATCGACGTGGACGTCATCATCCAGAACGTCTCGCACGACGGCAAGACGGACTTTTCGTTCACCGTGCCGCGCGGTGATTACGCCAAGGCGCTGGAGTTGCTGCAAACGGACGTGCAGCCCAAGCTGGGTGCTCGTGAAATCGTGGGCGACCCCAAGATCTGCAAGGTCTCGATCGTGGGCATCGGCATGCGCAGCCACGTCGGCATCGCCTCGACCATGTTCAAGACGCTGTCCGACGAAGGCATCAACATCCAGATGATCACCACCTCGGAGATCAAGACTTCCGTCGTCATCGACGAGAAGTACATGGAGCTGGCCGTTCGCGCGCTGCACAAGGCTTTCGGTCTGGACGAAGCCAAGGCTTGATCGATTGAGTTCGCCGCGTTCGCGCGGCGTGTGTTTTGTTCAACACGCCGATGAGTCCAGGTTTTCTGGGCTAGAATCCGCGCTGTTGTTGGAGACGTGGCCGAGTGGTCGAAGGTACTCCCCTGCTAAGGGAGCATACGCCAAAAGCGTATCGAGGGTTCGAATCCCTCCGTCTCCGCCAAAACAAGAGCGCCCCTGATTCGTCAGGGGCGTTTTCTTTTGTCTGGATCCCATCATGTTCAAGAACCTCATCGTCTACCGCATCGGCGAGGGTTGGTCGGCCTCGGCCAGCCAGCTGGAGGCCGAACTGGACAAGGCGCGCTTCGTGCCCTGTGGCCTCACGCAACAGAAGTCGTCCGGCTGGATCGAGCCGCGTGGCGAGAAGCACGGGCCGCTGGTCGAGGCCATCGGTGGGCAATGGGTGCTGCGCCTGATGACGGAGCAGCGCGTGGTGCCGGGCTCGGTGGTCAAGCGCCGCACCGACGAGATCGCCGACCAGATCGAAGAGCAGACCGGTCGTCGCCCTGGCAAGAAGCAGACGAAGGAGCTCAAGGAGCAGGCCCTGCTCGAGTTGCTGCCGATGGCCTTCACCAAGGTGGCCACGAGTTGGGTGTGGATCGCGCCCAAGCAGCGCCTGCTGGTGCTCGACTGCGGCAGCCAGGCCAAGGCCGACGAAATCGTGACCCTGCTGGTCAAGGCCATGGACGACCTGGCCTTGAGCTTGATCCAGACCGAGATGTCGCCTGCGGTGGCGATGTCCCACTGGCTGGGCACGGGCGAGCCGCCCTATCAGTTCAGCGTGGACCGCGAGTGCGAGCTGAAGTCGCCTGACGAGATGAAGTCGGTGGTGCGCTATGCGCGCCATCCGCTGGACACCGATGAGGTCAAGCAGCACATCCAGGCGGGCAAGGTGCCCACGCGCGTGGCGTTGAGCTGGCGCGAGCGCGTGTCTTTCGTGCTGACCGAGGCGCTGCAACTCAAGAAGCTGGCCTTCCTGGACGTGGTCTTCGAGAGCGAAGGCACGCCGTCCAGGGGAGGCAAGGTCGACCCGTCGGAGGCCTTCGAAGCCGACGTCGCGATCTCGACCGGCGAGCTGATTCAGCTGATCCCCGACCTGCTCGAAGCGCTGGGGGGCGAGGCGCTGAGCATGGGCTTGGTGGGCACGCTCAAGCCTCAGGACCTGTCGGGTGATCGGCCTGGCGCTGTGTCAACCACTGCAGCACCTGCCGCCTCACCCATGGCCCTGCATCCAGGGGCAGATCATGCCCCGCCGTGGGATGCCTGACGATCTGCGCACCCCAGCGCTCGGCCAGCACGGTCGAGCAATGGGGGTGCACGAGTTGGTCTTGTGAGCCATTGAGCAACAGCACAGGCACCGATGGTGCCGAGGGCGGCGCCTCGTACCGCGCAGCGGCCCACAGTTGACGCAGGCCATTGATCGGCTTGACGGGGTGGGCCTCTCGCAAGTGCAGCCAGTGAGCCAGCGTGGCGTCGGCGTCCGGTGGGTGTCGTGTGGTCATGGCCAGGATGGTCCGTTCCCATTGCGTGGGCGGCGCACGACCGATCAGCAATCGCAGGATCACGGGCCACCAGCGCGGTTGCAGCCGGTGCCACATCGGGCTGTGCGGCTTCAAGCTGGTGTTGATCAGCACAGCGTCCATGAGCTCGCCTGGGTACTGGTGCGCCCACTCGACCGTCACCATCGCGCCCAGCGACATCGCGATCACGCGGTAAGGCGGCTCGACACCTTGCGCGAGCAAGTCCTGACGCAAAGATGCCAACAGGCCAGGCACCGAGGCTGGGCTGCGGTCACGACAACGCGTGCCATTGCCGGCCAGGTCGGGCGTCAGCACGCGCGAGTTGGTGGGCAGTTCGGCGCGCCATCGCTCGGCAAAATCGCCCCAGTGGCCGTGTTCGCGCGTCAGGCCACGCAGCAGCAGCCAGGTGCCTGCTGCGCCGGGCTCGGCCTCACGTGTCGTCGGGGGGGCTGACACGCCTGAGGCGGATGCGGCTTCTGGCGCCTTGCCTGCGCCCATGTTGAGGTCATGGGCCATCGCGTGTCTCTGATGAGGGGGCTGTCGCAGTTTTGGGGCCGTGACCGGCACTTCGGCGCGGCCTGTCCTGGTACCAGCGGGCGCGCGCTTGGCGCTCGTGGAGATCGCGGTCTTGCGGCTCGGGCAG